>JAWUYB010000043.1:0-8509 GCA_034111025.1 Candidatus Altimarinota bacterium
AATGTTATGTATTCTATATATTTTTAGCTATTTTTCAACATTAAAAAACACTTCCAGTATGGAAGTGTTTTTTGTTTAGTGTAATGGTGCCGAGTGCGAGATTTGAACTTGCGACACAGGGATTTTCAATCCCCTGCTCTACCCCTGAGCTAACCCGGCTTGGGTTTTTGATTTGCCTTTCAGCGAGACAGATAATATGAAAATTTATTTTAATGTCAAAACTTTTTTGCAATATTTTCTTCTTTTTCATTTTGATTAATTTAAAAAGGTGAATATAATCAAGAAAATATTAAATATTAAATGAAAAAAATGAAAGGACAAGTATGTCATGGGAAAACATGTACAGAAAGATTTTGTGAATATATTAACACAAGATTAGAAAATGATAAGGTAAAATTTGGACTGAATGTTGAAATAGAAAATTCACTATGTATGGGGCAATGTAAAAAATGACCAAATGTTAAAATAGAATGAGAAATTCATAATTATATGAATCCAGCTAAAGCTGCAGAACTATTAAAACCAAAACCTAAAAAGTGAGGTGAATTTTGAAAAAAGAGAGAATCCTCTGGAGGAAAAAAATAATATTTTAAAATAAACAATCAATGCAAGTATATAACACTAAAACAAGAAAAAAAGAAGAATTTAAACCTCTAAAACAAGAGGAGGTAAAAGTATATTACTGTGGTCCTACTGTTTATAATTATGCTCATATTGGGAATTTAAGGACTTATGTTTTTGAAGATATTGTAGTAAAAAGTTTGAAATACTTAGGGTATAAAGTATCAACAACTATGAATATTACAGATCTCGATGATAAAACTATTAGAGATTCTCAAGCTGCAGGAGAAACATTAAAAGATTTTACTGAAAAATATACTCAATTATTTTTGGAAGATCTTGAAAAATTAAATATAGAACCAGCAGATAATATAGTTCCTGTTACTACATTAATACCAGAAATGGTAAGAATGATTCAAACTATGTTAAATAGAAAAAATGCATATTTAGCAGAAGATGGAAGTGTCTATTTTTCAGTTAAATCATTTTCTAAATATGGAAAACTAGCAAACCTGGATATGAAAGGAATGAAAGAATCTGTGAGAATAGATAATGATGAATATGATAAAGACTCTGCTGCTGATTTTGTATTATGGAAAGGATGGAAAGACACTGATGGTGAAAACTTCTGGAATGAATCGTTCACAGTAGATGAAAAAGAGATAACAATCAAAGGTCGTCCAGGTTGGCATATTGAATGTAGTGCTTGTAGTATGAAATATTTTGGACCTCAAATTGATATTCATATGGGTGGAGAAGATCTTATTTTCCCTCATCATCAAAATGAAGTGGCTCAAACTGAAAGTTGTACGAGAAAAGAATTTTCAAAATACTGGTTACATTCTGGTCATCTAATGGTTGATGGAAAAAAAATGGCTAAATCAGATGGAAATTTTCTCAGATTAATAGATTTAGAAAAAAAATATTCTGACTATCCAAAAGAATTATTATACAGAGCAATGAGACTTATTTTCATTAATGGAAAATATAACGATAGTATAGATTTTTCTTACTCAAAAATTGATCAAGCATTTAATACTCTTAAAAAAGTAAATGAATGTATGAGAAATCTTGCAAGAAGTATCAATGTAGGGAATAAAAAAGTGGTAGGTATTTCTAGAGATTTCAGAAATGAAATGCAAATAGTTGTTTCGGAATATATGTCTCGTTTAGAAGATGATTTCAATATGCCAGAAGCACTTGCAGAATTCCACTCATTTGTTAAATTTACAAATACTGGTATTTCTGATGCTACTTTCTCATTAGAAGAAGAAATGGCTATCATGGATATGTTTGAAAACTTCAACGAAGTACTAGGAATTATTGATTTCTCAGTTGTTGAAATAAATAAACAAATGCCAGATGATATTATGAATCTATTAGATGATAGAAACAAAGCGAAACTTGATAAAGACTTCGAATTGGCTGATAAAATTAGAGATGAATTATTAGAAGCTGGTTATAAAATTATAGATGGGAGAGAGGGCAGTGTATTAGAAAGAGTATAAAAAAATTGATTTTAAAAAATCTATAGTAATATACTGTAGAATTTTTTTATATAATAAAAATAATTTATGGAACAAACAGTAGTTATACTTAAACCAGACGTCTTTATTAAAGAAGAAAGAGATGAATATAGTCAGTTAAAAAAAGAGCTCCCAGATGGAGATATATTTATAAATTATGTAAAAGAAAAAATTTCAAACTTGGATTTAAAAATAGTGGAAGAAAGAAAAGAAATACTTTCAGAAGAAGTTGTGGCTATACATTATGAAGAACATAAGGCTATTCCTGCTAAATTCAATTTCTTATTAACTTATATGACAAGTGGACCTTCATATCTTATGTTAATTGAGTGAAAAGATGCTCACAAAATAATTAGAGCATTAATTATGGAAATTAGAGAAGAGTTTCTTGTGACTCCAAAAGTAGCTAGAAGAAATATGACTCATGCCTCATGAAATCTAGAAGAAGCAAAATTTGAAGTTGAATTACATTTTAGTTAATATATATTTACTAAAATAAATTGACTTCTAAAATTCCACAGTAAAATACTGTGGAATTTTTTATAAAATAAAGATAAAATAAATGACAGCTGAAACAATATTATGTATTATCCTTGCTCTTGTAGTTTGAGAAGCAATTTTGACGAAAACACTAGCTTATTTAAATCATAAAAATAAATCTCCTGAACTTCCAGAAGAATTAAAAGAAGTATATGATGAAGAAAAATATGAAAAATCTTTGAAATATGAAAAAACAAAATATTGATTTGGTTTAATATCTTCAGCTATTTCTATTGTGGTAACTCTATTAATGTTAACACTTTGAGGTTTTGGTTGGTTAGATGAATTTATTAGACAATATACTAATAATGCTATATTAATGGCTTTATATTTCTTCTGAATCATTACAATTATCCAAACTATTATGGGCCTTCCATTTAGTTATTACTCAACTTTTATAATAGAAGAAAAATTTGGATTTAATAAAATGACAAAAAAGTTATTCTTTCTAGATACTATTAAAGGATTATTATTATCATCAGTACTTGGTGGTTGAATATTAGCGCTTATTGTCTGGATATACTCTATTGCTGGTGAAAACTTCTGGTGGTATGCTTGGATTTTAATGACATTTATATCAGTATTCTTCATGATGTTTTATTCATCAATTATCGTACCAATATTTAATAAACAAACTCCACTAGAATCTGGAGAACTTCGTGATGCAATTCAAAAATTTGCAGATAAAGTAGGATTCAAATTAGATAATATTTTTGTTATTGATGGTTCAAAAAGATCAAGTAAAGCAAATGCTTATTTTTCTGGTTTTGGTCCAAAGAAAAGAATTGTATTATATGATACATTAATTGCTGATGTGACTACTGATGAATTAGTCGCAGTACTTG
The DNA here is from genome assembly GCA_034111025.1 of Candidatus Altimarinota bacterium. Classification (GTDB taxonomy): domain Bacteria; phylum Patescibacteriota; class Gracilibacteria; order BD1-5; family UBA6164; genus CAJXJP01. Next base: position 3,473 of record JAWUYB010000043.1, read on the forward strand.
CTCATGAAATTGGTCATTACAAAAGAAAACATACATTGCAAATGCTTGCTTTCTCAACACTTCAAACAGGTTTCATGTTATATGTATTTGGATTAGCACTGAGTTTTCCAGAAGTATCTCAAGCCCTTGGATCTAGTGAATGAAGTTTCCATGTAGGTTCAATTGCTTTTGGTATATTATTTGCTCCAATTTCAATAATTATGGGATTATTTGCAAGTATACTTTCTAGAAAAAACGAATACCAAGCAGATGAATTTGCTGGACAAAATCTAGATCCAGAATTACTTATTTCTGCACTGAAAAAACTTTCTAGAAATAATCTCTCAAATCTCACTCCTCATCCTGCATTTGAATTCTTTTATTATTCACATCCAAATCCAATTAAAAGATTTGCTGCATTGAGGAATATCAAGAAATAAAGATTTCTCAATTCATGAGAGATCTTTTTTTGAAATACAATTTTGACTTTATTAAAATTAATTGTATTATATTTTTACTTAAAGACTAATTTTCAACAATTTTAGGGAGAAATCTTATGTCTGATGTAAAGAGTAAAGTAAATCTAAATAAAATGAAATATAATCAATTTTTATTTAGATTTAATATAATAGGAGTCTTGATATATTTGATTTTATTGTATCCAACTTTAATAACAGGAAATAATATAGATATATATATTTTCAGTAGCTTGTTATATACATTAATTATAGCAGTTGGATGCATAGAGAATAGATATTGTGATTTTTTTGATAAGTTAAAGGATCTATTTTTAAATTGTATTAAGGTATTGATATGCATGTCCGTTTATTTCTTGGCAGCAATATCTTTTAGGCTTGACAGCTTCTTACTTATGTTTGGATTATGTATGTGCTTTCTGCTTATGAGTATGTTAATAATTAAATTTAATATTATTAATATAATTATGAATATATTTTGTTTAATAATTATTTTTTATTTGAGTTTTGCAATCATTAATAAAGATATTACATATATTAATTTTAAGGATGGAAAAGAAACAGTAGTTATAACTGATATAAATTCCAGGTATTTTACTATAAATATTTTTAACATTGATACTATTCAACGATTTAGTAGCAAAGCTGTAAGTAAAGATTTTAAAGATATACAACCTACTGGAGATTTAGATAATCTCTATGGTTGGTCGAAAATAGAAGTTTCAGCTAGATCTAATTTGTTTAATAAATCATCATTAATAGATTTAAGTAATTTTTCGAAATTAGAGAAATTACCTGAAAAATTATTATTGAATTATGATTCAAATATTGATAAAAAGTTAGAAATCTTAAGATATTTACAAAAAACATACCCAAATTTAGTTTTTGAAATAAATGCTTTAAAGTATTTAGCAAAACCATAATCTATAGTTTGGTGATTAAACATTATAGACCGCTTTTCATTTTTGAAAGGTGGTCTTTCTATTTTTTTGAATTCTTTGCAAACTATACAAAAAACTGCTATAATTATAGTAGTTTTTTTATATATAATTTTATTCAAGTGATATCTAAATTAAAAAATATAATCTTTGCAGAAAATCCTGTGAATGAGAATAATATTCTTGATAACCCAAATAGTAAAATTTGAGTTTTATTAAGTCGTTTTGTCACTTTTTTGATTGTTGCATTTATTTCTGTACTCATTTTTGAAAGTATGTGAGATAATATGGAGATATATAAACAAGAATTATTTATATTTGAAGCATTTATTTCATCTATATTTGCAATAGAATATTTTTATAGATTATATAAAGCAGAACATAGGATTTCATTTATACTATCATTTGGGAGAATCATTGATTTGATATCATTCCTACCATTTTTCTTATGAGTATTTGCAGTATGAGAATTCTGAAAAGTACTAAGAATATTTAGAGTATTCAGAGTTATTAGATTACTGAAAAAAATACCTCTCACAAGATGATTTATCAAAGCAATTTGAGAATACAAAGATGAATATGCAGCAGTAACTCTATTATTTTCTATTATACTTTTTATAGGTTCAGTTGGTGTGTATTTCGTAGAAAGAGGAGTTGATGCAACTCTGTTTACATCAATACCAATGTCACTTTGGTGGGGCTTAGTTACTATGACTACAGTGGGTTTCTGAGATATGGTACCACTTACTAATATGTGAAGATTTATAGGGAGTTTCTTGGTATTCCTATGACCACTTACTATCTGATTATTTTCAGCTGTTACAGTAATGGTTTTTCAAGAAGCAGCACATAATCAAAATATCTTACATAAACATACTCGTTGAAATACCTGTAAAAGATGTCGTCAGAAGAATTCAAAAGATGCAAATTATTGTATGAAGTGTTGAGAGGAAATAAAATAAATTGACATATTATTAAAATATTATATAATATTTTAGCTTTATATCCAAGGTCCAAAAAAAGTCGGAAAAATGATATAACTCTAAATCCTACTGTGGAAAGGTAGCTTACTTAAATAACTGGCTATAATTAGGCAGAAGAATATTTTTGTATGAATAATCCTTATATTAGAGATCTTTAATATTTCGAAAACGATTCGAAAAAAATAAGAGATTTCAAAAGATCTAATATTGAAAAAATACACAGCTCAGTTGATCTTATGAGCGGAGAATATCACTTCAATTCACTACATTTCATGTTAACTACTAATAATGGAATGCTTGAATAAATAAGAAAATATCTCTATGTGATGCAGATGTCAAAACTTCAGGTAACTACCTGAAGTTTTTTTTGTTTAATAATCTATAAAATAAATAAAATATTTACTTGAAATAAAAAATAAATTGCTATGCTTTATATAGTAATTTATTTTTATTATATATTTTTTTAATGAAATTATTAATAATACAAACGAGCTTAAATAAAAATTCAAAAACAAATATTACATCGAGAGAAGCATTTAATATATGAACAAAACAATGACTTGATATTGAATTTTTAGATTTAAGAGATTATAATCTAGAAATGTGTAATTGAGAAAAAATAGAAATGTATAATAATGATATGAATATCATTAAAGATAAAATGGAATCAGCAGATGCTTATATATTAGCTTACCCAGTTTATAATTATAGTTTATCAGGAGTATGTAAAAACTTTATAGATATATTTAGTTATTATATGAATGGTAAAAAATGTTGAATAATCCATAATAGTTATTCTGAAAGAAGTTTTTCTGATGGTACAGGAGAGTTATTTAAAATACTATGATTACATGACAATGTTGATATTATATTACCTGTTGTACATACATGTAATAGTGATTTTGATGACAATACATTAAGTTGAGAAAAAGCTATCAAGAAAATAGAAAGTATGTTATCAAATTTAAAATAAACATATTAAAAAATTAGTAATGACTTTATTACTAATTTTTTATTTTATCTTAAGATGAAACTATTAGACTCTTATTAATTATTATATAAAAAATAAATTATGAAACAATACGACTATATAATTATATGATCAGGTTGAGGATCAAAACTAGCGAGAGGATTGGCTGATGCAGGGAAGAGCGTTGCAATAATTGAGAAGGATAAACTAGGATGAACATGTCTAAATAGAGGTTGTATTCCATCTAAAATGTTTATTCATCCGGCTGATGTGATGCAAGAAATTAGAGAATCAAAACTCTATAATGTTTCAGTTTGAAATCCTGAAGTAGATTTTGCTAAACTATCTGATGAAATAAATGCTGAGATTTGAAAAACATCAGACTCTATTAAAAATAACTATGAATCTGGAAATGTAGCTAATCTTGAATTTTTTCATGGAAAAGCGAGTTTTGTAAAAAATAAAATAATAGAAATAAATTGAGAATTAATAACTGCTGAAAATATAGTTGTGTGAGTTGGTTCTAGACCAAGTGTTCCACCAATTGAATGATTAACGGATGTTCCATATATGACCTCAACAGGGGCTTTAAAAAACAAAAAATTACCAAAGAAATTATTAGTAATCTGAGGATGATATATTGCTGTAGAATTAGGTCATGCTTACGGTTGATTTGGATCAGAAGTACATTTTTTTGTGAGAAGTTGATTAGTATGAGCCGTTGATAATGAGATAAAACAAGAGTTTGAAAATGAATTTTCTAAGAAATATCATATTCATAAGAGCATTAAATTCAACAAAATAGAATTTGATAAAAATACTTGAGAATATACTCTGTATTATAATGAAAATTGAAAAGAATTATCAATGAAGTGAGATGGATTATTAATAGCAACAGGTATTAATATCAATTCTGATACTCTTAACTTAAATAACACAGATGTAATTCTCTGAAGAAAATGAAATATAGAAGTAAATGATAATTTAGAGACTAATGTTTCATGAATTTATGCAATTTGAGATTGTAATGGGAATCATTTTTTTAGACATTCAGTGAATTTTGAAGTAGAATATCTGTTACCTCAATTATTAGAATCAGAAGAAAAATCAGCCATTAATTATCCACCAATGCCTTGGGCAATTTTCTCAAATCCTCAAGTTGCAGGAGTAGGGAAAACAGAAGAAGAACTTATCACTGAATGAGTAGAGTATTTTAAATGAGTAAACTATTATAAAAATTCTGCTATGTGAGATGCTCTTCGTAGTGAACATGGAATGGTAAAATTACTCTTTTCAACACAAGATCAAAAACTACTCTGAGCTCATATTGTCTGACCAGAGGCTTCAAATATGATTCATATGTTAATAGTATTTATTAACTTTAATGCTACACTTTGAGATATACTTAAAACAGTGTTTATACATCCAGCTCTTCCTGAAAATATAAGAAATGCTGCAAGAAAAGCTAAAATTAATGTAAAATAAAAACCTACTGAAAAGTGAGTTTAATAGTTTTTGTTGAAAGATATTTATGATGTTATTAAATTATAACTTAGAATCTAAAGTCAAATGCAACTTTTAGAATTATGGTTAAACACTTCATTAGGAGAAAGAAATCAAAGTCTTTCTCTCGGTCTATTATTAATGAGAGCTACATATTTTTGTAGCTCTTTTTCTTCTAAAAACTCAAA
>JAWUYB010000044.1:0-9668 GCA_034111025.1 Candidatus Altimarinota bacterium
AGTATACATTTTTAGTTCGTGTTAATAATTCGTAGTTAGTTTTAGTAGTAAAAGACTCTATAACATCATTTGTAGTTTCTTTTTCTCCCGGTATATGCAGTAAGTTTTCTTTTGTTATGATTTTTCTTTCATTTCAATTCCAGTGATTTTTTCTATACACCAACTCAATACCTAGTTCTTTATTTTTGTATATCTCCCACATATTTTGAGAATCTATATAACTTTTATTTAAATGCTCACGGCTTATCAGTTTTAAAACCGTCATATACTCAATAACATCAAGTACTTGTTGGTTTTTAGGACTAAACTTTCTCGATTGAGATAATTTAATTAACCCTGAATAAAATTTAATTAACTCCTCATCAGAGCTTTCTCTTACTCTCTCTAAAATACTTAAATAAACACTTCTATTTAATGAATTTTGACTAAATACCCTCTCGTTATAATCACGGTTTAATTCTGGATTTATGATATCCAAATTGATTTCAATTTCATAACTTTGACTATTTGCAAAAGCAATTCAAAACAGTAAAAAAACACTACACATAAATAAAAAAAAACTTTTCATACAATTGTTCGGTTTAAGAAATATTACGCACGTATCTTAATTAAAAATAACAAAATGCAAAAAAAATTTGGTAATTCTATTTTTATAAATATATTTGTCATCGCTAAATATTCTTAGCAATAACAAAAACTTAAACAAAAACAAAATTATCCTTTGGAGGGATTCATGAAAAAACTATTACTATCGTTAGCACTATCGACTACAGTTTTATTTACTGGTTCAGCTTTGGCTTCTGGTATATTTAATACCAGTCCTGCTAAGATTACACCAGGTTTTGCTAGCGTCATTAATAATGCAGTAAAAAATAGCTCTAACTTAGAGGAATATTATCACCACGGATACAAAGCTTGGAAGTTTAAATACTCGAGTGCACTGAATAGTCAATTAAGTAACCTTAGCGGTAAGACAGGTAATACAAGCGGTATTCAATCTGTAACCACTGACTTTGATTATGATCTAATGGTTCAACATTTTTCAAATGAATCACCATACCAATGTGTTGGATTCGCTAAAATTGCGTCAAATATCGACGATGAAGAATTGGGACATCCTACCAATTGGGTAAAAGGTGAACAGATCACTCCTTCAAATCTACCACCACAAGGCACTGTAATTGCTACATTCTTTGATAATGACACCTACCAGGGTCATGTTGCTATTTTCGTAAGTGGTAATAGCAATCGAATCTACGTAGTTGATCAAAATTCTCAAAGTGATGGAGAAATGAAATATCACGCAATCCCTTTTAACAACGGAAGTAGGACAGTCCACGGTGCTGATAATTACTATGTTGTAGAACATTAATTTTTACAATCTTGGTAATGAATAATATAAAAACACTCAGATATATGAGTGTTTTTTACTGTTTATTTTCCATTTGACACTAAAGAATTTCTCAATAAGATGTATTTACCCGATGGTCATTGACTATCATTTTGAAAACAATGGATTTATCGTTAATTCTTGGTTAATCAAAGCGGAAAAACATGGAATATTTCGACACCTTTAGGTCTCATAACCCGTAGATCATTGGTTCAATTCCAATCCCCGCAACCATTTGAAAATTCAAAAAAGATATTTATTAATAATAATGAATATATTTTTTTTGTGTAAAAAAAATACCCCTTTTCAGGAATATTTTATTTATAGATCCAAGGAGCAATAATATTAAGTAAAATTCAACTACAAAATAGTAATATTATTCATATAAGTGTCTTACTAATCCTCTTTTTAGCTTCATCTTTCATTCAAGGATCCATTCATCCCATAGAATACATAACACCATTTATTACCAGGAATAATACACCAGCAATACCTGCTATAAATGTAAAATATTTAATAATACCAGCTATCATTTTTTGAACTGATCAAAAACCAGACTCTACATCACATTGATAAATAAGATTGTCTCATTTTCATCAAACAGGTTCTTTGTCACAGTCCATCCAAGGCATTTTTTCAGTAACTTTTACTTTTATTACTTTTGTTTCACCTTCAGCATATGTATAATTATTAAATCATAGTGACATAATAACAAATATTGATAATAATATTATATTTTTCATTTTTTATTTTTTATAGTGTAACTAAATCTAGCAAGAACGTATATGAAGCTAATAATATAATTGTAGCAAGTAATACATTCACAACAATACTTTTTGCTTTTTTGACTTTTTCTTCATCACCATTTGATGTAATAAATGTATAAGCAGCAATAGTAAGAAAAATAATTGCAATTGGTCCAGCAAAGAATAAGGCAAGGTTAGTTGCTGTTTCAAATAAACTTCAACCATCATCAATTTCTCAACTGAATATTAAGTATTTCCAAGATTCAATGAATCAAACAAGGAGTAATCAAATAACTGACCATATGATTTTATCTTTTGCCTCAGTGAGCTTTTCTTCTCTTCATCTAGAGAGTAACATATTTATACCTGCAATTATAATCATAACTATAGCTATAAATGATATAAGAATTTCAATAAATCATACTATATCAGTATTGATGGTTTTTCATAAACTAAATGCATCCATAAAGAGATTTGATTCATTCCCTGGTGTTTTAAACCAAGAAGAATAATTTGTGGTACCAAGTGATCATCACTTGGTATCAAAGGCATTAAATAATGCACCAGGTATATTAATAAATACAAATGCTACAACAGTATACCAGATTTGCCTTTTAGCTCATGAGAGTTGCTCTTCATCTGTTCACATACTCATAACCATTTGAGCACCAGAATATACAACATATATTACTAATAATCATGAGAGTATAGTTTTAATTCTCGTTAAAATACTTATTCAAGCCTTTTCTATAACATCCACTGTTGATCATGTAGCATCAGTTTTTAATGTATCTGATACAATATCTTTAGTATATCATTCTATACTATCTAAAGGTATAGAGGATGCATGTATTATATTAACTGATAAGCTGTATATAAATAAACTAAAGAATATGATAGTAAATATAGAAAATATTATTTTTTTCATAGTTGTATAAAAAATAGTTAAATTATCCAATTGGATTCTCTGGAAGTAAGAAAAAAGTCAGAATTAAGTAATTCGTAAATAATAATCAAACTCAAACAGCAATATATATAAATGTAGATTTTGAACTTTTTAATGTGTCTTCATTTCATGTTGAAAGTAAGACTCTAGCTCATGTATATATTACTAATATTACAAGTATTATTCAAATAAAACCATTAGCCCAATTAATAACATCTACTATTAATTTAGAAAAACCTTCTAATTGTACAGGTTCTAAACATTGAGATTTTCAATTAGAGCCTTTTATTATATCAGTAAAACTTGATTCACTACAGTTTACTTTTCAGTAAATAGCATTCACTAATATTTTAGTTAATTTTATAACAATAAATCACATTATTGCATAAACTATAGACATCTTTCATGCTTTAACAGCTTCTTCATTTCAGTTTGCTGTGACTAATTTATAAAATGAGTATATAGCAATTCCAATAAAGAAAAAACCTGCTGCAGTTTCTAATAATGATATGAATGGAGAAAAAATAGTTTGAGCAAATTCTTCAGCTAAGTTTTCACTGACTCATTTATCAAATAATACTTTGATAAAAGGGTAGGAAACCTGCATTACTACAAGTCATAAACTGACCCAAAGTCATCCTTTTTTTAGATTATTTGAAGCTTCCTCTGTTTTATCTGTAAAGAATGTTTTTAAAATGAGTATTAATAAATATATACTCGCAAGAGCAAAGAATAAGTTTTTCAAATCTTTTGCAATTCTTAAAAGAAAAAATTTAATTCATTCTTCTCAAACAGCTATACTATCATTTTCTGATTTGTCTTTTAGTGCCGTTATTTTATCATTTTTTATTCCACTTACTTTATTTTCTCATGTTTGTAGATTTAAATCTGATTGACTCTGAGATTGTCATTTTTCAAAATCTAATGCAAAAGCTCAGTTTATACAACTAAACAATAATATAAATACAGAGAATGTAATAAGTACTTTATGTAAAATTTTCATGTAAAAATATTTATATATAAATTTTTAATTAACTAGGGTTTATACCTAGTCTCGCTTCAATTTCCATATCAACATATTTTTTCTTTCTTCCGTATTTTTTACGAGAATATTCTTTAATAATAGATGATATTTTTTCATTTTTATAATTATTGTCCCATATTGTTTTTATATCAAAAGCACGTGTAGTAGCATTATCAATATTGAGTTTACAATAAGCTGTAAAATTGGCAATTCAGATTATATCTTGTTGAGATAATAAAGGAGCATATTCTTTTTCCATATATTCAGCATCATCAGCACCAACTTTGAATGACATAATTGTTCAGGCATTCCCAAATACTGCATCTTTAATTGATGGTTTTCAATCTTTTCATTGTCCTCAAATTTGAGCAATAAATTGATGAGCCATTATTAACGCTAAGTGATATTTTCTAGCTTCGGATAATATTTCACCAAATGTATCTGTAGCAAAATTTTGAAATTCATCTACATACATATAGAAATCCTTTCTTTGATCTTCAGGCATATCTGCTCTCGACATAGCAGCCATACTTACTTTGGATACAAATATCAGCCCAAGTAATTGAGCATTGAGTGATCAAATTTTCCCTTTAGATAAATTAACTAAAAGAGCTTTTCTATTATCCATAATTTCACGAATATTGAAGGCAGATTTAGGTTGTCATATTATATTTCTTATAGTTGTATTTGTGATAAAAGGTCCAAATTTAGAAGAGAAATACGGTATCATTTCTTGTTTTTCTCTGTCTCAAGTATTTGCATATTCATGATCCCAAAATGCTTTTACTACAGGATTTTTTATTCTAGACGTTTTATATTTCATAAATGCATCATCGACAAATAATCTCGGTACATCTATAATTGTTCCACCATCTTCTTCATCCTCCATAAGTGTTAAACACCCATTACGGAAGTAATGTTGTATACGAGCTCAGAAAACTTCATCTCAAAATATTTTAATAAATATTTCAGTTGCATCCATTGCAGCTCTATCCATTTCTCTTTTTCTTGTATCTGGGTCTGTTGAAATAACTTCTAACATATTTAATCCCATTGGTCTTTCGTCATCAGCAGGATCGAAAACAACTACATCTTTAGCTCTTTCTTTAGGAGTAAAATCTAGTATATCCTCTACTAAGTCACCATGTGGATCAATTACACAGAGTCCATCTCCATTCCGCATGTCTTGTCTAGCAAGGTATCATATAAATACTGATTTTCACCCTCATGACTTCCCAATAACATAATGATGTCTTCATCTATCTTTTCTATTAAAGTAGATAGGTGTTTTTTTATTTCTATATTCATTCCAACCAAGAAGTACTCAATCTTTATAGACAGGAAATCAACCGAGTTGTCTGTGTACTTGTTTTGTTTCAAATACACTTTCTCAATCTTTTTCTCATATTTTAACTTTTTCCTCTAAAATTGTAGCATTACTAGGAAATTTTAAATTATGTGGAGTTGGAAGTTTTTTATATTCTAACCAACTAATTATTGGAGATTTATTGTAATTTATATCAGGTAAGTGATAGAGAGTAGAAACTTCATCTGCTGAAAAATAAGATGTATTTTGGAAAAACCCAACAAGTTTATATTTAAAACCAAAATATCTTAAGGGTGTAAATATCCGTGGTAATGCATCCTCTAAAATTTGAGGATTATCTAACGAATTATTATATTCATCAGTAAATATTGAAGCAGCAGCGACAATTGCATGTACACCATCTTCTGAGTTTTGATGATTTTTACTACTTACTAATACACGTGCAGATGAATAAAACGCAGGTTGAGCAGCGGCTTCACCCATAATTTTTTGTGCTTCTGTTTCTGCTTGATTAAATATCTTATAAGCATCTCCTTCACTTGCTCCAGGTGCACTATTTCACGAATCTACCATTGAATCAGGTCATTGAAAAATAGCAACTAGAGGGTTCCATAAGAATCCTAAAAATCAGAATATATTCTTTCTTTTTTTACCATATTGACCTTTTGCTACTAATCTTGCAGCATTTATAGCTTTTTTATTATGATCAAAATCGGGTTTAATTACTAATTGAAAAACTGCTTTATCTCATTTATCTAAACCTCAAAATACATTAGAGAAGTTATTTAGTGGATCATCTTCTAAGTATTTATATGTTTTAATAGGATATACATCATCATGTTCTTTTCATAATGATGCAGCTCTGAGAGAATGACCTCTTGGTTTAATATCAATATAATCCTTTTTATCTACAACTAAGACTTCAGCATCTGTATATATTGATGTTAAATGCTGGGTAACCAAGTTTACATAACTTTTATATGTAACTATATAGAATGTAACTTCACCGTTTTCATAAATTAATTCAAGACTAATTTTTGAATGCCTAAATAAACCATTTAATAATGTGTCACGTAATCAAGCTTCTGATAATTTATGTATAGCTTTATAAAACATAGACATCATTCAAATTTTTTCTTTGAAATCTTTTTTTGTTTCTTTTTCTTTATCTAGTTTTGAATCTGCTCTTGGAACAGTTACTTTTAAATATCTTAAATGTTTTGCATAGTAAAGCTCAAATAGAAAACGTACTATAGGTACAATAACAAATATAAATAATAAAATAGCTAATATTATATATATTCAATTATAAAAATATTCTTTATATAACTCATAATCTAGATCAAACAATCCACCGTTATTATCATTAGTTTTACTAGGAGTTGTTTGTTGGTTTTGGTTTGTTTGAGCTCTATTAAACGCTCCTGCAGCAAATACTGATTCAGAAGTTAATAATAATCAAAGTATAGAGTATTTTATTCTTTTCCAAGAGATATAGCTGGGTATATTCATTTATATATATTAGGTATAATCTCTATTATAATACCATAGATAAATGAGTGAAACAAATAAATGAGTTGACGAATTAGTGTATTATTGTTGAATAAAATGATAACTAATTAGCTAAGATTGAAAGTATATTGAAAAATAAAATACTATTTTGTATAATGATTTTAATAAAAAAAGTATCAAAAACCAATATATTATATATATATATATAATATATAATAATTTTCCCTTATGAAAATAATAAAATCAGCATTTACATTAGTTGAATTGATTGTAGTAATTACTATTTTAGCTGTTCTTGCAACTATTTGATTTATATCAATGCAATGATATGTTATAACTGCACGTGATAGTGTAAGAATTACAGATGTAACCTTAATCAATAAGTGATTAAGTATTTATGTAATAAAAAATAGTGATTATCCTCTTCCAAGTGGTCCACTAACATCTGTAACTTTCTCTTGAACAACAGTATTTAATCAAGGAACATTTGGTCAATCTGTAATAGCAACGTTGCAAAACATATCAAGTGTTCCATTAGATCCATTAACAGGTTCTGAATATACATATTCTCTATTATCAAATAAACGTGAATATGAAATAGCGTCAATTTTAGAATCATCATTAACATCTAATATAGTACCAGATACATATGCAGACTGAGAACAATTAGCTAAGTCGTATGTAAGATGAAAATATAATGGACAAGTCGCTAAAGTAAATATTTGATTAATTACTTATATATTAGCTCTTCCAACAATTATAAATTCAAACTTATCTTATACAGCATTAGAAGATATAGTAGCATATAATACATTAGCATATAAATGAACATCAATACTACCTGCTTCATTTTCGTGAACAGTAATGAAACATGAAGGGAAATGAACGGAAACTATAGTAAATAGTTCTGACTATATAGTATATAGTGGAGATATAAATCTTATCGATAATAAGGTATTTATAGAAAAATTAAAAGCAGCTTATATTTGAACAACTATTGCTGATAATAATGAATCTATAATAAGTATATTATCTATAGATACAACAGTAGAATATGATACTGATGTTTTTGCTGCAGCGATTATTAATAATTATTTATGATGAAGTATAGCGATTACTAGTACTCCGACTCCGACGATGGAAGAAGTAACTCAATATTTTTTATGAGATATTATTCCTGTGTGAACAAAGTTAATGCTATGAGATCAGAATTGTCCAGTTTGATGGACAGATTCTGGAGAGTTTGTAGCAGGTTGAGGGGGGCCAGATAAACCAGAAAAATGTTGATCATCAGGTACAGTATGTAAATTATGTGAATTTACAGGGGTAATGAATACTGAAATAAATTTTTTAACATGAGATTCTACTTGTAGAACATGATGGGAATATACAGGAACACTCATTGCCGGTTGAGGGAGGTCAGATATACCAGAAAAATGCGAAGGAATAAATTGTAATATTTGTAAATCAACTTGATATATAGAAAAAGATGAGGAAATTACATTAGTCTTTTGAGGAGCAAACACTTGTCAAGAATCATGGGAATATACAGGAACACTCATTGCCGGTTGAAGTGGGCCAGATAGACCAGAAAAATGTTGAACAACAGAGTGCAGTATTTGTAGTTATGATATAAATGATCTAGAAAATAGAGATAATATTAGTGGAACATGTACATGATTACCATTACATGCATCATATAATTGAGGTGTACAATCATATACCGTTTCAGATGCATCACCAGATACATCTTTAATAGCATCATATATAACAGATCCTAAGAGGTGGAATTATCATGGACGAGAAAATTCATGTGAATTTATTTGTAATTATGGCTATACTTGGAATGGAGCGTCTTTATCTTGTGAAGCAAATACAAAAACAACAACCTGTGGATGAACGGTAGTAGCAAATGCAACGGCATCAACAGCCACTACTTACACTCAAACAATGAGCGGAAGCACCTGGACACCAACAACATATTGGTGAGAAGACCAAGCAACCTGTGATTTCACATGTGATACTAACTACACATGGAATGGAACATCCTGTTTTATCAGTACCTGTAACTTTGGTTCTACAAATATATGAAGTTGTAATTTATAATAATTAATAATTTAAAAAAATGTCTAAAATAATAAAAATAACATCATCAGTAATTTTAACTGTATGACTATCGGTAGGTGCAATATTTGCTTGGAATGGATTAACCGCAACAACATGAGATTCACTTACTGCTACTAAGTGGAATGAAATGTTAGCACTTACTGTTCCAACTTGAGCGGTTATGCCTTTTGATTTACAAGCCTGTCCAACAGGATGGACTGAATATACTGCTGCAAGAGGAAAATTTATCAGATGAGCTGATACTGGAGCAAATAATGATTTAGATTTTATATCAAGATCAGGATGAACATGAGCAAGGAAAATTGGAAGTACACAAGAGTGAGCAACACTTATCCCTCCTATGAATATCAGTATAAATATACAAGCCTCTACAGATCAGGCCACGTCTGTTACACCTTATAACGGAAGTTATTTAGCAGAGACTTCCCCTATTAGAGGAAGCACGGTAAAAAGTAAGATATATACAACCGTTCTTTGATCTAGTCCAGTTAATCTTGGTTGAGTTAATGCTTCTATAACTGGTGGTTATAATGGAGTAGAAACTCGTCCAATGAATGTATCTTTGTTATATTGTAAAAAAAATTAATTCTTAGTTT
>JAWUYB010000045.1:0-24405 GCA_034111025.1 Candidatus Altimarinota bacterium
AATTAATGAGAAAGTACCTTTGACAAAGGAAGAAAAATTAAAGAAAACTTTTTATCTCACAGTTCAGTTACACATATATTTAAAATCAAACGGAATAACGCAATCAGGTTGTTTTGACTTTAAATACGCAAAAATAGCACAGCCTTATCAGAATTACGCAATCGAAGGCTGTACAATTACGAAGTAATATAGTAAAAAAGCCAAAAAACGCAATTGTTTTTTGACTTTTATTTGATTTTTTTTGTTAAAATGTTTTTTGGTGTTTTTTTATTATAAAACTGTAGATTCTTTAAAAAAATCATATTCATTACTCAAACTATTTTTAAATGAATCATCTATAATTTTCAAAGTATATATCATATCCTTAACTAATTTCGATGTTTCTCAATCTAGATTATTAGAATCTAAAAACATTGTCATTTCCTGACTAATTCTTTGAAATAATTGTTTAAACACTATTGTTTTAGCTAATATATCTGACACTGTTTGTCTAATATTTCAAGATTCTCAACGAAATATTTGTACAATAGATGCTAACACTTTTGCTGATGTTTTTGTAACAATTCACACATTAGCAATCATTTTATTTCACATACTTGTCTTTTCTAGTGAATCTTGAGTATCAGATTGCAATAAAATTCTAAATTTTTCTAATTCTTCATAAAATCATTTTAATTCCTCATATTTAGAAAAATTCGTCAAATTAAGGTTTACTCATCCTAATATAATAGATACATTTTGAGATACTTGATTATCAATTTCTAATGATAGTTTAGTATCTAAATATTCTCACTTGGTATCTTTAAACTCGTCAGAATTCTGAATATCCTCTAAAATTTCTATTAAATCCATATAATCATATTAATAATTTATTTAAATCATTATATCATTATTTAATATATTTTACAAATTTTACAATTTTATATCACTTCTCCTCTATTTTCTTTTCATCAATTTTATAGATAACCGGAGAAAGATTCTCTAATACTTTTTCATCTGAAATTATTTTTCAATACTGTCTAAAAATGAAGTTAAAGCTCCTTTTGAAAACTCCTGATTAGTTTTATTTAATAAATTTTTCATTATTTGTACATATAATATTTTTGATTTTTCATCCAATACATCATATCAAGATCTCAAACTAGAAGCTAAATTAATTGAATCAAATCTTTGAGGTTCAAGCGTAAAAACAATTTGTAAAAATTTTACATCACTATGTAATAAAGGTAAATTATCTGTAGTAGGATCATCAAATTCATTCTTATCTAGCGTATAATCCGTTGTAAGTAAATTTTCAGCTAATATAATTCTAGCTAAGGTAGTATCCAGGTATTTGTAGTTTTGATCTATCTTTCATACGATTTCATTTATTTCTACATCAGAATATTTATATATATCACTTAAAATATAATACATTTGTATTTTATCAACTTCTCATAATTTTTCTTTATTCAAATGCTTTAAGATATATTTTCAAACTTCTAAATCAATATTTGAAAAATCTAAAAATTCATTCACATAGAAATCATTATGCCTATTAACATATAAAAATGCTTTATTTTTATAATCACATATTCACTCGAATAATTGAGTATCAAAGGATATTTTTTTTTCCACACAGTCTTTTTGTAATAAATCTGTTACAGAATATATAAATAATGAGATAATAATTATTAATACGAATATTTGCTTCATTTTTTCTTTAATATGAGATAAAAAGCGGAATATAAATTCCGCTTATTTTAAACTAAAATTTTATAAATACAATTTTTAGTTTTTTTATGGTTTAGCTCGCAAATATGGTAAATTACCCTGAATCGCGTTCGCTAAATTACTTTTATGTATCGAATGTTCTCCCCCATAGTATGGGTCAAAATAATACAATTCTTCAGTATTTGCATCATATTTATAAAAAACAACAATATGAGCAAATCCTCCAATTGGATTATCTGGATAATTTGCTTCTAATCCAAGTATTACAGGATAATCTTGGCCTATACGATTTATCATTGAAGATAAATTAGTTGCAATTGAAGAGCTTCCAGATGCTTTCACTGAGACAGCCCATCCAGCATTTTTTGCATATTGCTTTAATTCATCCGTACTTGTACCTTGAGTTGTATTAAATGATTTTCCTGAAATTCCATCATAAATTTTACGCAAACTATATCTTGCATAAAAATAATCTTGCGCAGGTGGGAATGGTATAAATGAAGAGGTTTTACTCCAAAAATAGTTTTCCACAAACAACAAAGACGTTGGACCGCAAGTGTAATTTCTATTAGTATTAACTTGTAATAATAATTAAGCATCCTTAGTTGAATCAATAAAGCCATCCACATAAGATACATTATTTACAACCTTTGCAAAAACAGAACCACTAACAAGACTTAATGCACATGCAACCAATGTTGCTTTTATTTTTGTATTTAATTTTTTCACGTCATTTTTCCTTTGAATTGAGACGTTAACATTATTTTTATTTCACCTTCATCATTGAAAGCAAGAACATTATACTCATGAGGTATTAGCACAACATTAATTTTTCAGACTTTTTTGAAAAAACTTTTTTTGCTTTAAAATAGAGATGAGATAAGTCATATTTTTAATAAATTAATTGCTTTTAGATAACAGAGTAAAAATATTTACATCTTTTAGGTTTAGAAGTATTTATTTGATTTATATATTATAAAATGTTAAAAACTCAATTTTATATCGAATTGTAAAGCAAAAATAAGAAAATAAGTTTGAATTATATAAAAATACATATAAAGTTATCTCGTTTATTCGTTTTTATACTTTTACATATCAAATAACCATGAAAAAAATAATCTGAGCAAGTGTTGCTCTATTAGCATTAACGAGTTGTGGAGTTCCTACTATAGAAAACCCAACTGATGCACTGCAACAAAATCAATCTGCATTAATTGAAAATGTACAAAAATTCCAAAAACTAACTCCAAATCAAACAAAAAGTATTTGAACTATGTCATTTGATGTATCTGCAAAAGAATGATCAGCAAATGGGAATATTGGATATGATTTCAAAGCAAATCAAGAAACCTATGAAATTGCTGGTAATATGACTATGAATTTAAATATAGAATCAAATGATCCTATGTTAGCTTCTATCAATATGTCTGGTGATATGAGCCTAGATCTCATTACTTTAAAAGATAAAGTTATATTTAAACTAAATTCATTAAATATAGATGGTGCTGATGAAAATCCTCAACTTGCTATGGTTACTGCAATGACTGCTCCATTTCAAAATAATTGGTATTTTGTAAATAATATTGCTGAAAACCCAATGATGACAATTCAACAAGAATTACTAACAAAACAAAAAGAAGTTATTGCTCTAATGAAGAAACATACAATGCTTTCTCATGTAGCTACAAATGAAAATGCTGATTTTTATGACTATGATGTAAAATTAAATGAAGAAAATGTAGTTAATTTTATGAAAGATCTAGAAACTCTTGGTCAAACTGAAGAAAACACTGATTCATTATTAACTCAAGAAGAAATTGATGATATAAAATCATCTGTTGCAAATTTTAACACAGAAGTTAAAGCAAATATCAAAATTGATAAATCTAATTTAGAATATTTTACTCTTACTTTTAGTCATGTTGATGGTTGAGTAACAATTGAAAACTCTAAAACAAGTTTTAATGTTATAATGAATGATACTCAAGAAAAAGGGACAGTTTCTATTTTATGAACAAAATCAAAAACTCAATTTGATGCAATCATAACCGTTGAACAAGAATCAGAAGGTGAAAAAATTGAACTTATTAATGGTTCAATGAATATAAAAACTGATGGTAAAAAATCAGAAATGACATTATCAATGACGGTAAAAGATGAAGATACAAATGAAGAATTAAAAATGAATTTTTCTCTTAGTGATACTACTACTGCAGAAGATGTAATAATCGAAGAACCAAGTGATGCTAAAAACTTTGAAGAAGTAATAGGACAAATGATGGGTTGAATGATGTGAGCTCCAATTGAAATGGAAACTGGTCATGATGATATGAATAACGAAAGTATTCATATGAACTCAGATGATATGGATTTAAATATTGAATGAACTGATATTGATATGAGTACTGCAGACATGGACTTGAAAATCACAGACACAAGTGTTCAAATAAATTCTGATGATATAAATATTTCTATTAATAATTAATATATAGAATTAAAAAAAGATTTCTCATATTGAGAAATCTTTTTTTAATTGAAAAATATTATTTTTGACTACAATAAAAGGAAATAAAATATAAGTAGAAAGTATGACATTTCAAAGAAAAAACGTAGAGAATAAAGATAAAAAGCAAAATCCAATTATAAGAATAATAAAGCTTCTTATTTGGCTAGCTATTTTTATATTTATAATAAAATATATTTGATATTCTAATTTTACATCTGAGCCATTAATACTAGAAACTAAAACAGTTTCGGTGAAATCTAAAGAAACATATACATCTATATGAGATAAATTATGATTAGATAAAACATATTTTAGACTATATAGAAAATATAATAATCTAGAAGAATTAAAAGTCTGAAACTACCAAATTCCAGAAAATGCAAACATTGAACAAATACTAGAAGCTTTACAAAAACCTATATTTCAAACTGAGAATATAACATTACTAGAAGGTTGGAATATATTTGATATAGATGAATACCTCTCAAATAAATCCCTTATTAAAAAATGAGAATATATTTCTTATGCTGAAAATCCTGATAAAATAAAAGCTCTCACTAATTTTTTCCCATTTATAGAATGAGTCAAATCTCTTGAAGGATATTTATACCCAGATACCTATACAGTTAATCCAGCAGAATTTGCTATAAATAAATTTGTCATTGTTCAACTCGAAACATTTGAAACAAAAGTTTATAATAAAATATTTAAAAATACTGCTATTTCTATAGAAAATTTACAAAGTGTTATAAATCTTGCAAGTATAGTTGAAAAAGAAGAAAAAAACTCAGATTACAAAAAAACCGTTGCAGGAATATTAAAGAAGAGATTGAAAGAAGGATGGATGATTGGTGCTGATATCACAGTATGTTATCCTTATAGATTAACTGCTCATGAATGTAAGCTCGTAGTATCAAAATACATTCGTGATAAAAACGAATACAATACAAGAACCATGAGAGGTTTACCAAAAACTCCAATTGGAAATCCTAGTTATGATACTATTGAATCTACTCTTAATTATAACAAAACTTCATATTATTTTTATCTCCATGATAAAAAATGAAAAATATTTTATGCTGAAACAAATGCTCAACATGAATATAATAAATACAACTATATGAAATAGTTAAGAAGTCAAAAATAAACCCTTTGCATGAGCAAAGGGTTTATTTTTTGGTATATATAATATTTTTGATATAATAAATCTAATTTATTTTTATCTAAAATTATATGAAAAGCATTATTCTTTTTTGTTTATTTTTTCTATTAAGTTGAGTAGTTACTTTCGCTGAGAATACTGAAAAAGTAAAAATATCTGAGACTGATTTTTCTGCTAACTGTTTTGAATATTATTCTGAAATACCTAGCTCAAGTTTTGAAAAAAATGAGACATTTTTTTATACCTCTTTATATAAGGATCCTATAATAAATCAGTGAGATTATTTACTTACAACACAATACTGATCAGCAATCACTAAGAAATATCAATATATAAGTGATTTTGTAGAAAATTATGAATATATAAATGACCAAAATAAAAATACTTATATTGAATTAGATACAAGTAAACAGAAAGCTATAATTTTGGACTTTTGAGAATTCATAAGTGATAAAAATATTCATTTAAATTTTGATTATTCAAAGAAATATCATTGAGTTGAATATCAAATCAGTACCGATAATGAAAAGTATACCACTATTGATGATCATGATTTTTCCCATTATTGATTTCAATATGTTCGTATAAATTTTTATAAAAATGTAAAAACAACAATAGAAGAAAAAATAACTATTAGAGAATTAAGTTTTTCTAATACTAAATATCAATATGTTATACAAAATCTATCTAACGAAACTATAAAAATTTATGCTGAGAATAAATGTAAAGGTGCATTTATAAATACTTCATATAATTCATCTCTTTCAAGTAATATTGATACAAAAAAAATATCTTCTTATTTTGAAGAAAATCCTTCCCTTGTCGCAAATCCTGAATCTGATAGTGATAATGACTGAACTCTTGATAAGTATGATAACTGTCCTATTATAAGTAATCCTAAACAACAAGACAGTAATTCAAATGGTATTTGAGATTTATGTGCGGATGATGATAATGACTGAATCTACTGAGATAAAGATAATTGTATAAATACATATAATCCTAATCAAGCAGATATTAATCAGAATAATATTTGAGATCTATGTGAATTTGATGCAGACAAAGATGGCATATTTGATGCAATTGATAATTGTAGAAATATTATCAATCCTGATCAAATAGATTCAGATAAAGATAATATATGAAATGCTTGTGATAACTGTAGTATATACAATCCAAATCAACTCGATAAAAATTGAAACTGAATTTGAGATTTATGTGAGGATAGTGAAAAAAATTTAGAAGAAAATGATGATGATTCAGATAAAATAATAAACTATAAAGATAATTGTAGATATATAGCAAATGCCAATCAACTCGATACAGATAGAGATAATATATGAGATATTTGTGATAATTGTAAAAATATTCAAAACAATAAACAAATAGATAAAAACGAAAACTGAATCTGAGACATGTGTGAGGATTCAGATAATGATTGAATTGACTGATATTTAGATAATTGTATTCATATAAGTAATCCTGATCAAAAAGATGATGATAATAATTGAATTTGAAATCTATGTGAAGATGCTGACTATGATAAAATAATATTTTCAGATGATAATTGTCCTTTTGTTTATAACCCTGATCAATCAGATATAGATAAAGATAATATTTGAGATAAGTGTGATGAAAGTGATGAAAGATTCATGGAATCAAATAAAACATTTTTTATTATATTATTACTCATAATAGTTTGATTATTCTGATTTGGAATATTCTCAATGATGAAAAAATTAAAATAAAAATATTAAAAAAACTTATTTATAATAACAAAAATTATGTTTAAACTATTAAACCGTTTTGCCTGGATATTATCTATCTCATTATGATTAGCTCTTGCTATATATATAGACAATGATCTATTTATTTGATGAATTATTTTTTGAATTTTCTTTAAATTTATATTCTTGTCATGAAATTTTATTCAAGAAAGATTGGAAGTCTTTGCTGATTGATTAGCAAGCATTATTCAATCAAAGATAAAAACAACTGAAAATATCAAAAATACTTCTATTCCTCTTCAAGAAAAACTAGAAATTAAACAAGAAGCAGTTATAGATTTAGAAGAAGTTCCTCAAAATATAGAAACTATATCTGAAACTCCTATTATATCAGAAGCAAATTCTACAGATTATGAAGATAAAGAAGAAGATGATAACTTTAATTCAGAACCTTCAGCTTTTGAGATTTATCTAAAAAGATTCTTCTCTGAAAATTTACTAGCAAAAATTGGTTCTATTCTCGTATTCTTAGGTGTTGTATTCTTAATGAGTTTGATTTGGAATCAAATACCAGCAACTCTTAAAATTATCCTAGGTTTTGCTATTGGTTTCGCTACATATTTCACATGAGTAAAAATAGATAAAAAAGGTTACGCTTGAGAATCAAGAATATTACTTTGAACATGAATACTTATTAATTTCTTAGTAATATTAGCTTGAAAGTATATAATTTGAGATAATTATTCTGATATAAACACTCTTTCTAGTGGTATATTATCTACATGAATTACTTTCTTATTATTGATACTTAATACTGCTTTTTGAGTAGTTACTTCACTGGTATATAAATCAAGAACTCTATTGTTATTTTCGTTCATATTTGCTTATATTAATCCATTCTTAACAGGATGAAGTATGGATTCTCCATATACTCTTGTTGGTTATTCAATGATTGTTTCACTTGGAGCATTATATACTGGAATCAAACAAAATGACTATATTCTCAAAATATCAGCGTTTGGTTTATGAAATATACTATTCTTATTAGCTCCCTTCCAAACAGAAATTTGATGGATAACGATACTTGTTTCTAGTGCAATATTAGGACTGATTACTATTTTACACTTTGCAAAATCAGATAGTTCTAAAGTAGCAACTATATTTATTACAAATTACATTTTCATTATATTATTACTCATTATAGGTTGAGATAATAATATAATAGCTGGAACATCTAGTTTTATTACATATATGATTTCTATATTATTTTTCTTCGGAATTTGAATATGGTTATTTATGAAAGAAATCATGTTATGAATAACCTCTATTTTAATATTTCCAATATTAATTATTCTTGGTTTATTATTCACTTGAACTATTTTATTTATAGCTCCAGCATTAGCTATTGTAGTTCTAGCTTATTTAGTATGATTTAACAGTGTTCAATCGAGTTTATCTCCTGTATTAAAATATATATTTTTTGGATTACTATGAGGATTCATATTTATGGTAAATTCATTCTTTTCAATAAGTACTATTACATTAGATTTACCGAGTTTCATTACTGTTATAGTTGTTTCATTCATCTTTCTATTTACATCATATTATTTATCTTGTAAGAAGAATTCTGAATTTCTATATACTATTGGGACAATAGGAACAATATTTATGTTAGCTCCTATACTAGTTACTCAAAAATATATTCAACTTAAAAAATTTCAAGATACTGAAGATACCATTCTTCAAATGCTTCAAAATTCATTATTCACAATTTCAATTATTTCAGTCATTATATTTGCTCTTGCAAATATAATTCTCCCTTTTATAAATAAAAGATTAATTCAAGGATCTTCTAATATTAAAAATTTACTCATTTGAAGTATCTTTGGTCTTATATTTATAGGATTTCAATTGTTTAGTTATTGAAGTATCTACTTCCCTGGAATCTCACTTGGTTTATCATTCTGAATATTAGCTATTTTATATTTTATTTTATCATATATCATGATGAATAATATATGAATAGAAGAAGTAAAAACTAAAGTAAATTTTAGAAATATTGTATATTCATATTTATTTATATCTATTTCATTATTTTCTCTGTCTATCGCATTAGTATTTTCAAATAATCCTGAAATAATTTCAACTGTTTGGTTATTCGAAGCAACTATATTATTCTACTTTTATAATCAAACAAAAGAGGATAAGATTGGAACATTATGAATTATTCTCTTTATCATAGGTATTCTACAATTATTTGATTTATCTGCAGATAAATCACAATTCTTATTTTTGATACCACTCTCATTGATATTTGTTTCATTTGTGTTAAATATTAAATATTTAGACGATATTAAAAATTGAACTATGAGAGTCGTTCATGATCTATTTCATATTTTATGAATAGGAGTTATAGCTATGTTTATTCTTGATATTATACCTAGTACAGGTCATTGATGGATTGTATTATGAATAAGTTTATTTATATTGATACTTTGATATATTTATTCAAAATTTTCATCAATAATACTAAAAGTATTTTTTATAACTGCATTTACTCTCTTCACATTTTCACATTTTGATGAATTATGAAGGATGTTAAGAAATATTGATAGAGATGATTTATCACATCTAAGAGTTTTACAATATTCAGCTTTTGCTATTATTAGTTACACTGTATTTATCTGGAATAAAGTGAATGTAAAAATATTTTATAATAGATTTATAAATAGTATTTTTATATTATATACTCTAGCCATTGTTTCTTACTTTGTTTTTGATATATTTGCTACAACATTTGCTATCACAATATTCTGGTGAATATTAGCTTCAATTTATTTATTCTATTGAATAAGTTCTGAAAAAATAAAAATAAGAACTATTTGATTATATTTACTGACATTAGTTCTTTGAAAAATATTTATATATGATATTTGGTATTTAGATAATGCTGTTACAAGAGTTGTAGCACTTATGGTTATTGGTATTCTACTCATTGTAATATCTGTTAAATATACATCGAAGTATTGAAATAACTTGATTTGAGAGTTTGATCCCAATAACTTATTTTCAGATATACAAAAAGAAGAAAAATCCTCTATCGTTGATGAAAAAATAGAAGAACCCATTTCTCATCTTGTAAATAAACATATCAAAGATATAGATATTAGTGATATTGATTCAGTAAAATTTTATCCAAATTGAGATAAAAGTTTCATGAGCAAAGCAAAGAATCTTAAAAAAATCGTAAGAATGATTTTAGAAGAAAAACCTTGTTGAACTTTTGCTCCAAATGAACTTATCGATACATATAATTATGTCGTAAAAAATTATAAATCTGAATTATCAAAACGTGATTTTGATATGATAGATTGAGCTATTCAAAATTTTGTAAAAAAGTGATGAAAAATAGAAATAAAAAAGTAGACTCAAGAGTCTACTTTTCATTTTTTGCAATAATTGTAACATATATTCATATTTTAGAATGCTCTGTCTTATTTGTCTCAAATTTATCAAACAATATTTCCCAATCAGAGTAATAATTTTTTAAAGCATCTAAATCTAGTATTTTAAATGGAAATCATAAAGTCATACCATGAGCTGGAAGTTTAATATAATTAATTCCACCTCTAGTAGTATTTTTTTTCATTTTCAATATCATTTCTCTAAATTGCTTTTCATTATGTGCATACTGTAAGCTCATATTAGAAAATATACAATCATATTGTTTAGTAAATTCATACTCAAACATATCTTCATTATATAAGTTGCTCGATAGTCTGGTCTTTTTAAACTCTTGTTCTAAACGCGAGTATCCTATTTTAGATAATTCTATTCCCTCTACATTATATCATAATCTATATAATTGTTTTATATGTCGTCAAACTCAAAATCATAAATCCATTACTGAACCACTTGTAAGTAATTGATTTATTCTCTTGACTTCTTCTTCTCATCAGATACTCCAAGGATTATGTAAATCTTTGAAAAAATTATCATGATTTGCCTCGATTTTTTCCATATATTTGTGATAATATCTAAATTTATTTTAAAATATCTATAATATTTAATAAACAAAAAAACCAGTGAATACTGGTTTTTTATTTTAATTTATTTAATACTTCGAATAATCTATCTATTTCCTGAGTAGTATTATATATGTATAAACTTGCTCTCACTGAATGAGCTTGTCCATAAGATTTGAATAATGGTTGAGCACAATGTTTACCTGAACGAACTGCAATGTTATGATCAGCTAAAAATTCAGCTATATCATTAGAATGGTGTCAGTCTAATGTAAATCCAAATACTGATACTCTATTTTTTGTTTCAGTCGAACCAATAATTTTCATTATTGGAAAATCCTTTGCTTTTGCTAAGAAATATTCTACTAAATCATGTTCAATTTTTTCAATTACAGTATATCCTCAAATTGTAGCAATATAATCTAATGCTTTAAGTAAACTCACAGCTCAGGTGATATTTGGAGTACCTGGTTCATATTTATCTGGTAAACCGGAAGATTTATAAGAATCTTTTTGTACATCTGATATAGCTCAACCTCATGAGAATACACATTCCATATCATTCAGTAACTTTTCTTTTCAATAGAGTATACCTATTCCTGAATCTGCAAAGACTTTATGACCTGTAAAAAATAAGAAATCACATCCTATAATTTTCACATCTACTTTCATATGAGGAACACTTTGAGAAGCATCAACTATAAATAGTGTATCTTCTCTTTTCAATTTCCCTACTCTTTCTAGATCAAAAATTTGTCCTGTTACATTTGAAACTTGTGTTAATGATATAACCTTTACAGTATTATCATATTTTTTTTCAAAATCATCAAAATCTAAATCGAAATTAGGAGTAACATTTACGTATTCTACATTAATTCAAATTTCTTCTTTCAAAATCAACCAAGGGATAATGTTAGCATGATGTTCAACAATTGATACTAGAACAGTATCTCATTTTTTTAACTTATTATTTCTTCTGAGTGTTTGAGATAATAAATTCAATGCATATGTTGAATTAAATGTATAAATAATTTCTTTATAAGAATTTGCATTTAACATTTCTGCAGTTTTCACTTTAGATTGTTTATATAATGATTCCGCGTTTTGTGCAATGTCATACATTCCTCTATGAATATTTGAGTAATTATTTGATAAAAAATCTGTGATTCCATCAATAACCATTTTAGGTTTTTGGCTTGTAGCTGTTGAATCAAAGAAAATTAGGTCTGGATTATTTGAAAAAATTGGAAAATCTGATTTAAAGTTTGTCATTGTATGTAATAGTTCTAAATATTTTATAAAGTTTATGTCTGTATTTTAAGCATTTTTGAAATAATTCAAGAAAAAATACTTCTAATACATAGAAGTTTCTAATAATTTTCAATATAATATATAATAGTATAATTTACTTCTATATCATTTCACATTAAATTAGACACAATAAACTGTGTATCATCATCATAATACACTTCTTCTAGTGTAAAAGATTTATTAATTATATTTTGATGAGTTGCTCATATTCTTGTGGTTCAATCTCTATTTTGAACTTTTCATAGTGAATATCCAAAAAATGTTGTACCTAATGTTACATTAGGTTTTGGAACTTTAAATTCAATACTAACAGTTGATTTATTTAATAATACATTATCAGGGAAGTCTATTTTTTCTATTACTGTATTATTTTCTGCAATAGTAAAATTATGAGAAAACTCTTGAATTGTGATAGTCGAATCTCTTTTATTTGGATATAAATCAATACATTTTAATTCTAAAACTTTATAATCATTTTCGTTAATAGATTCTTGTATTTTTATTCCAGTTGATTTATTTTCAGTAAAAATATAATCTTTACATATTTGAAAATTAAGATTATTATTATTATTATTATTATTATTATTATTGATAACTTTATGTATCTGAGATAAATAATAATAATATCCTCCTGATATAATTACTAGAATAATTAATAATACTACTCATAGTATTTTATATTTTATATTATTATTTTCAAACATAAATATTATATAAATAACTAATATTTTTAGTATAAACAAAAACAAAAAAAGACCAAAATTTTAGTCTTTTTTTGTTTTTAAAAGTCATGTATATTTATTGTTGATGAATTTCAATTTTATCTAGAAATTGTTGTTCTAATTCACTTGCACCTAAGTATCATTGTTCAATTAAATAAGCTTCGAATGTTTTATCCCAGCCAAGCATTATAGCTAACCCTACGATTAAGAATAATACTCATAGTACTTTTTTAAAGGTACCACTAGGATCTGAAGCCCATTTTAATTTAGAAATAAATTTTTGTCCAAGTAATGCAATTGCTAACATGATAACTGATAATCCCAGTACATATGCAAATAAATTTAACATTCAAACAGCAAAGCTAGCTGGTAGAATAATACCTAAGATAATCCCATAGGTAGGACTACAACTAGAAAATACTGGACCAAGAGACATACCAACTAAGATACTTCATTTTACTCCTGTTTTATTTGCTGATTTAGCAAGATTTTTATTTGCAGAACCTGAAAATTTTCCTGATATTTTTTTCCAAACATTTGGAAATAATGTAATCAGTCCAAAGAAAAATATAATTAGCCCTGATGCTATTTTTAAATAAGTTTCAGGAGCTCCAATAAAATGAGTTGTTGTTTTTAATAAAAGTGAAAAAACAATAACCGATACTGCAAGTGCTGCAATAATTATATATGGACGTGATTTATCTTCAGCTTCAGCTGAAGATGCTCATAATATTACAGGTAATAATGGAAGCACACAAGGTGCTAAAATTGTTAAAACCCCAGCAAAAAATGATAATATTAATAAATCCATTTTATTATTGTAATTCAGATAAAATATCTCAGTAATTTCTAGATCCGAACCATCTTTTTACCATAGTACCATTATCATCAATTTGAACAAATGTATGTTGAGAAACAACACCATATTTTACTTTTAAGTCTGCACTAGAATCATAGTCAACTTTGAAAACGTTTAGTCCTTCAGGTATAGAATCAGCTGATAAATTTTTAGCAGCTGTTATACACGATGGGCACCAGTTAGCATGAAAAAATAATACTTTATTTCCAGAAGTTGCAGCTACTTTTTCAGCAGAATATTCTATAAACATTCCTGATTTTTTAATCATTTCTTTTTCTTCAACAATAGCTATTTCTTGATTTAACTTAGTTTTGATATCAAATATATTATTTGATCATCTCCACATAGAAATTTTATTACCATCTGAATCTACTTCGACAAAAGTATGTTTATCTGTAACATCATATTTTTTTCTTAATTCAGTAGCAGTATCAAAGTCAACTTTGAATACAGTTAACCCTTGAGTTGTTGTATTCTCTGTAAAACTTTTAGAAGCGTTTACACATGTACCACACCATTCAGCATGGAAAAATAAAACCTTATCTCATGATGTAGATGCTAAAATTCCATCTTTATATTCCATGTAGTTAGCATTTACTTCTTTATCGATTTTATCTTTCATCATGTCAGATTTATCTTCCATTGATTCTGAAACCATGTTTTCTTTTTCAGACATCATTTCTTCTTTTTCCATAGATTCAACTAAGTTTGATTCAATTCCTTCAATATTTTTAGAACCTGACCATTTTGCCAACATTTTTCCATCTCTATCAACTTGTACAAATGTATGTTGAGAAGTTACATCATACATTTTTCTTAATTCAGTATTTGAATCATAATCTACCTTGAATACTGTTAATCAAGTAGATGTTTTAGCTTCAGCTATTTTTTTACTAGCACTTTTACAAGATCCACACCATGTTGCGTGAAAAAATAATACTTTATCTCAATTTGTATTTTTAACTGCTTCAGTAGAATAATCTAGATAATTAGCATTGGTTTTAGCTACAATTTCATTTCAAGCTCCCATAAGTGAACCTACACTACAAGATGTTAAAATAAATGAAAATACCATAAGGGCAACTACTATTTTTCCCATAATAATTTATTAATAAATATAAAAAGTAATTCATTTATACCTGTGAACCTTAAGGAATCCTAAATCAAAATATTTTTAATAATTAAAGTTGTAATTCTCAAAAATTAACTATACTTTTTATAGCATTTTAAAATTAAGGAAACCATAAAATGAAGGCATTAGAAATAAATAATTTGCATAAAAATTATTGAGAAAATCATGTATTAAAATGAGTAAGTTTTGATATAGAATCTTGAGATTTTTTTGCATTACTATGACATAATTGAGCATGAAAAACAACATTAATCTCTATCCTTACAAATCTTGTAAACAAAACAAGTGGTGAGATGAAAGTAAATGGTGTTTCTATTGATGAAGATTTTTCAAAAGCAAGAACTTGTATATGAGTTGTACCTCAAGAATTTAATTTTGATATCTTCGCAAAAGTTATTGACATAGTAGTAAATCAGGCTGGTTATTATGGAATTTCAAAGAAAGAAGCTGTAGAAAGAGCTGAATTTTATTTAAAAAAATTAGAACTCTGGGATAAAAGAAATATGGCTTCTAGAACTTTATCAGGTGGAATGAAGCGTAGACTTATGATAGTAAGAGCCCTTATTCATAAACCAAAGATATTAATATTAGATGAACCTACCGCAGGTGTAGATGTTGAATTAAGAGCATCAATGTGGGAATTCATAAAAGAACTCAATGAGTCTGGAACCACTATACTACTTACTACTCATTACCTTGAAGAAGTAGAAGCATTATGTAATAAAGTAGTAATCTTGAATAAATGAGATGTAGTAGAAAATACTACAACTAAAAAATTATTAAAAACTCTAGATAAAGAAACGGTAATACTTTCTACAAAAGAAGAAAAAATAATCATACCTTCAATATTACAAGAAAAATATGAAGCGAGTCATTCTGATGAATACGAAATACAAGTTATAATCTCAAAACAAGATTCTCTTAATGATTTATTTCAAATACTCAATGAGAATAAAATTGAAATCACAAGTTTTAGAAATAAGACAAATCGCTTAGAAGCACTATTTATAAATATGACAAAATAATATAACATTACACATAATAATATGATTGATTTGATCACTCTTACCTCGAAAGAAGTCTATCGTTTCCTACGTATTTGGAAGCAAACTCTCCTACCACCAATTATTACAATAGTTTTATATCTCCTAATATTCGGTAAGTTTATAGGTGAAAAAATTACTATCGTTGAAGGAGCTAGCTATATTGATTTTATATTTCCTTGATTACTTATGATGTCAGTGATTATGGCTAGTTATGGGAATACATCTGGTTCATTTTTTTGAGCAAAATTTCAAAAATCTATAGAAGAATTATTTGTATCTCCAATGTCTTCTTGGAAAATATTACTTGGTTTTATACTTGGATGAATGCTCAGATGAGTACTAGTATGACTCTTAATATTCATTACATGATCATTCATGACCGAGATAAATATCCATAGTTATTTCTATATGTTTGTATTCATTATACTCACATCAGCCGTATTCTCACTTGCTTGATTATTTAACTGAATATTTGCAAAATCATTTGATGATATAAATGTAATTCCTTCTTTTATCATTACTCCACTTATTTATCTTGGTTGAGTGTTCTACCCTCTCACTCTCCTATCACCTTTCTGGCAAACTGTCAGTCAATTCAATCCAATACTCTATATGGTAAATGGACTCAGATATGCTTTCATTTGACCAGAATTTACAGATATTAAATTATCTGTAGCAATATGAATTCTTTTTATTTTCATTTTCATATTAACATTCTTGAATATTCGTTTACTCAATAAATGATACGGAATCAAAAGTTAAGACAAACTAAAAACGGCCCATGGGCTGTTTTTTTTAAGATTTTTACTTTACTTTTAATAGACTCAAAATATTCTTCTAAGTTTTCTATTTTTAAATAGAGAGCTACTGAAAAATTTGAATATCATTTTCCTAAAAATGGTAAATCTTCAGATAAACTTTTTTCTGATTATAGCATAAGTTCATAATTTTCAGATAATTCAGCACAACGTTTTACTATATCTTCTTTTACCATAGTATCTACTATGTTTGGATTTTTTGAATGAGCTCTAACTATTTTTAGTACTTCTATTCAAAATAATGCCTTCATTTAAGATTTTGTAATTTTAGTATTTTCTGAAGCATCACGTAATAATCATGCAATCTGAATATCTTCAGAATAATTATTATTCCATAGATAAGTTCCAATGTTTAGGCTATGAAAGACTGCTCGTTTTTTCTCTCTTTTGGAAAATGAGATACTAGTAATCTCAATGCATCTTCAAACTTAAATCCGTACATGATTCATTTATTTAAGAAATATTAAATATAGCTAAAAATAATAAATATAGTGGCAAATTTATCAAAAATAAACTTTACATGAATATTTATTTTCTTTTGAATCATCATATGGATCGAAATAAACATTCACAACCCACTGTGAATCTACATCAATTAACTTAATATTTTTAATAATTTTATTAGCTGTGTTATGAGCATCTAATAATTTTATTACTGGAGTAAAAACTAAATGTACTTCAACAAATTTAATTTTTCATGAGCGACGTGTTTTTAAATAATGATAATCATTTACTAGTTTTTCAGACCTAATACAATCGATAATATTCTTTACTTCCTCATCATCTAGTGCAACATCTAATAGTATTAAAAATCCTTTTTTGATTAGCTCTACTGAAGAATACATAATATATAAAGCTATCGCAAATCATACCAGAGCATCTATAAAAAACAAATTTGTAAAGTATATAATAGCGAGTGATAATAATATACCTCCTGTTGACCATAGGTCCGTTTTATAGTGAAGTGCATCTGATTCAATAACCATGTTCTTAGTTTTTTTAGCTACATATTCTAAAAAATATACTAATGCTAAAGTGATAATAAATGATATTCACATGACTATAATAGATATAGCTATGTATCAGATTGTTTCTTCAGAAATAAATTTTAAAACTGATGAATATAATATGTATCCTCCCGATAAAAATATAATGATACCTTCTAATAATGCTGCAAGTGCTTCTATTTTCCCTCTTCCATAGTTAAAATGCTCATCTGCTGGTATTTCAGCATTTTTAACAGCAAAGTAATTAAATATAGAAACAAACATATCCAAAATGGAATCTATAGCTGATGATAACACGGCTATAGAACCACTTAATATTCAAAATATCATTTTTATAGATACGAGAATAAGTGCTGTTAATGATGATACTATCGTTGCAATTTTTTCTAAAGGCATATGCATATATAAAAAAATATTTATTGAATTATACTAATTTTTAGGCAATAAAAAAACAATAGTTATAAATATACTTTCCTATTGTTTTGATAAACTTGTTCTTAAATTCAAAAGTGTTTGATATGTTTGTTCTATTTCAGGTGACATGTCTTTTTGAAGATATTGTTCTACTGAACGTAATAAAAAATTTATATCGTGTAATTTTTGTTCTTTCATAATTCTTAGTATCTAATAAAATAATTTATCTTTCATATATGAACCTATCTTTTAATAGTATATAAAATTATTATATTTCCTTTAGGTAAGAAAAAAGTAAGAAAATAAAAAAACAGTAACTCTGAACTGTTTTTTTAGATTATTTAACTACATCAACATGTTTCCCTCTCCCTTTGTATTCAATAACAATAGGTGAACCATGAAAACCGAAATTATCTCTGATTTTATTTTCTAAATATCTTTTATAAGAGAAGTGAAAATGATTTGGATTATTTACAGTGAGTACAAATTTTGGTGGATTAACATCAACTTGTGATCAATAGTAAATTTTTGGACTATGAGATTTTTTATTCCCAGTAGGTGAATGTTTATAAATTGCTTGTTCAAGAAAATTATTAAATATCCCTGTTTTTACTCTTTTATAACGTTCAGTTTTTATTTCAATTGCTGCATCTAATATTTCATCAACTCTTTTTCTTTCTGTTGCTGAAGTAAATAGAACAGTAACCCAAGGTAAAAACTCAATTTTTGATTTAAGATAGTCTATATATCTATTCATCATTTTATCTTTATCAATACCTGGTTTTTCTAAAACTTGATCCCATTTATTAATAACTATCACAAGTCATTTTTTTTCTTCTAATACGTTTGAAATAATTGAAAGATCTTGATGAACAACACCTTGAACACCATCAATAATAACAGCCATAACATCTGCCCTTGCAATTGCTCTGTTTGTTCTCATTACTGACCAATCTTCAATATTTCTTACTCAAACTTTTGAAAGTCTTCTCATTCATGCAGTATCAATAAGAACAAAATTATTTCCATCATGAACAAATTTTGTATCAATACTATCACGAGTTGTATGATCCATATCTTGAACCATTACTCTATTTTCTCTTGTAATGGAATTTACAAGACTTGATTTCCCAACATTTGGTCTTCCAATAAGTGCTAATTTAACGAATGAATCATCTATATCTTCATGTTCGTAGTTTAAACCTTTTTTAGTTAAAAAATCTGCAACGAATTTTTTTACTTCACGTACTCATGAATTATGTGAAACCGAAACAGGGAAAAATTCTAAACATTCAGCATAACCTGCTAATGAATAAGATTCCATTACTTTGTACTCATTATCAGCTTTATTAGCAACAATAACTATATTTTTAATCCCTTTATCTCTGAGTACTTTTAATACTTGATCATCAAGTTCAGTTGTTCTATCATATTCAATTAACCAAATAAGTAGATCACTATTATCAATAGAGACTTCTGTTCTTTCTACTATATCTTTTGCTAATTCATCAGTTTTAGATGAAAAGTCTAATCATCCTGAATCTGCTAAAACGTAAGTTAATCAGTTTTCAGCATCATTATATTCAAATTCTGCAATATCTCTTGTTGTACCTGCTTCATCTGCTACAATAGCCATTTTATGACCTGTATACATATTGAAAAAACTTGATTTACCAACGTTTGGTCTTCCGACAATGGTTACTTTTGCTAACACGTGATTGAATGTTTAATATTAAATGTATTTTTTACTGCGTTAGTATATCGATTTTTCAAAAAAAACAAGCTTTACAGCTAAAAAGACAATAATAAAATATTTTGTCTAGCTAAAATAAAAAATAATGAATCAAATCATTATTTTTTAAAATTTTCATTTCCTTTTTAGTATTACATATACCAATAACATACAGAAAACACTGATTCACATAAATCCATATACATAGTTAGTTTCCGCTAATGGTAAGTCAGATACATTCATACCGTAAAAACTGGTAAGAAGTGTGAGAGGAAGCATAAATGCTGAAAATATAGTCAGTACCTTAATAACAAAGTTAGTTTTGATATCGATCATAGTTTTAAATGCATCTTCTACTGATTCTATATATTCATCGAGTATCTCTATATCACTTACTATTTGAGCAATCTTATCCTCCAAGTCTTCAAAATATACTTCCATTTCACCTTCATACATTTCATTAATAGTAGTTTCAAGTTGTCTGAGAACTATAACTTGAGGCTTAAACATATGCTTTAATACTACTATATTTCTTTTTTTAATCATGATATCTTTTACTAGACTTGTATTCCCTATTTCAAAAACCTTTGTTTCAAGTTGTTTGATATCGATTTTAAGATTTTTGATAACATTAAACATTTTTTCAAGCATCACTTGAGTAATTTCATAGATAATATATCCAGTTGAAATTTTGATTTTTTTATGTTCTCCTTCTACTTTTTTTTCTCAATAATTTTCAAAAATATTATTAATTCTAGAAAATGGAAAATCTCTAAAAGTAATTAAAAATTCTTTATTAAAGAATAAATTAAATTCATTGAGTTCATAAATTTTTGTAGTTCTATTATATTTTGGAAAATTATATACCACAAAATTATAATCTTTATATCTATCAACTCTTGCTCTTTGATTTCATTCTAAACAAGCTTCTAAATCAAGTTCATGTATTTTAAATTTTTCCAGTGTTTTTTTGATATCTTTTTCTGATAAAGCTACTCCATCAATCCATCTAATTCATTCTATTTTTTGTTTTTGTAACATAATTTTTAGTTAAGGAATAAAGTTTATATTATTTCTTTACGTATATTAGCTCTTATTTTTACTGCTATTTCATATGGAATCGTTTCTGATCATTGAGCCATTGTATATAAAGTATTTTTATCTTTTTTATTTTTTGAGATAATACATACTTCATCTCAAACAGATATTTTATCATTTCATACTTCAACCATAGCTAGATTCATACATATTCTTCCGCGAATAGGATAAAATTTATGTCATATTTTCACTAAGTAATTATTACTGAGTTTTCTATCAAAACCTTCATAATATCCAAATGGAATCACAGCTATTTTTGTATCCTCTTCTACATAATATGTTCTATTATAAGAAATTCCTTCTCATGAAGCAACTTTTTGTATTTTTACAACTGTAGAATATAAATCCATAGATAGTTTGAGTTCATCTGCTTTCTCATAATGTAGATCTTCAGGAGATAAAACATTGACTCAAAACAGACTCATTCCTGGACGAAATGCATTAAAAAAATTATCTTCCATTTTAAAAGTTCATGCGGATCCAGCTATATGTCTATATATAGGATTAAAATCATATGATAAAATAATTTCATATAAATATTTAAATTCTTCTACTTGTTTATCATAAAAAATATGATTTACTTCATCTGCACTCGCAAAATGAGAACATACTCATTCAACTATTATTTTTGATTTTTGTAATTTATTTAACACTTTTCTTAAATCTACTTCTTGAAATCCCTCTCTATTCATTCATGTGTTTATAAATAAATGAATAGTAATTTTTTTATTTAAACTTATTAAATATTTAAGTGTTTCCAAATTATAAATACAAAATGTAGTGTTTTTAAAATCATAATATTTATAATTTTCACTTCTGGTTTCTCATAAAACAAGCACTTTTTTTCATGAATATTTTTTTACAATTTGATATTCGGGAAAGCTATCCACACAGATATACTTTCCTTTTGTTCACTTTAATATTTCAGAAATTTCTTTTAGTCAATGCCCATAAGCATTTGATTTCAGAACTGGAAATAATTCAGATTGTGTTTGATGAGATTGTAACACTCAAAAATTATGCAAGATATTTTCTTTCGAAATTTTTACATAATTCAAAGGTTTTATATCAGGTTTTATTAACTCTTTTAAAAAATCTATCATAAAAAAAAATTATTTTTAATTATCAATATAATAAGCATTTATCCTATAAACACAACAATGCTCAATAAAAAATATAACTTTACAAATTTATAAAATAATATATATTAAAATTATAGATAACTCATTATTTCTATAATAATTAAATTATGGCATTAGAATGTAACAATAGCACTCCATTATTGGAAGATATCAATGTATGAGATATGTTTATACTCTCTCATAATATCAAAGCCCCTTGTTTTGAAGAAGGTTCATTCCAAGAAGGAGATATATTAAGAATAACTAATATAAATGAAAGATCTAATAATACAGGAACAACTGGAATTTCTTTTACAATTAAAAGAGAAAGTGGATCTTCTCAAAATCATATAATGAGTTTAGGAATATTTATTAGTAACTTTGATAAAAAAAATAACAAAAATAAATAATTCAGATGAACTTCATAACCTATCAGAATCTACTTCTCAACAAGTAAGTAATTTAATATAAGAAAAAGATCATCTATTATGAAAAGTTAAAAATCATATTAAAGAATTTAAAAATAAATATTCTTAAAAAAAACAACGAATTAATTCGTTGCTTTTTTTTTACGCTTCTTCTTCCTCAACTAATGCAATAGCCAGTTCAGTTAGTTGTTCATCATCAATGAAAGCTGGAGCATTCATCATGAGATCTTGAGCTTTCCCTGATTTTGGGAATGCGTATACTTCTCTGATATTTGGCTCATCTTTTAGGATCATCATGATTCTATCCATACCAATTGCAAATCATCCATGTGGAGGAACACCATATTGGAATGCTTCATACATTGCACCAAATTTATCTTTTACTTCTTGTTCTGTTCTTCCTACTAATTCAAACGCTTTTACAAGAGCTTCAACATCGTGGTTACGAATAGAACCTGATAATACTTCAAATCCGTTACAAGCAAGGTCATATTGAACTGATTCTACTTCTAATAAATTTTCTTTATCAAATGCTTTTAAACCTCATTTTGGCATTGAGAATGGATTGTGACCAAAATCAATTTTACCAGTGATTTCATTTTCCTCAAAAAATGGAAAATCATTTACCCAACAAAATGCTAGGATATCTTTGTTTATATATTTTCCTTCTGAGTGAGTGTCTAGTAATCCAGCTAGGTGAATTCTAAATTTACCCATATATCATTGAACTACTTCTTTTTCACCAGCACCAAAGAATACCGCATCCCCTACTTCAAGTTCTGTTGTTTTAACTATATCAGCTAAATCATCTTCTGAGAAAAATTTATTAAGTGGTCCTTTTAATCCATCTTCTTGCATTTGAAAATAACCAAGTCCGTGTGCACCAAATTGTTTTACATATTTTTCAAAGTTTTTCATTTGAGACTTAGAAAATATTTCATCTCCTTTTGGTACTCTTAATGCTTTGATTCTATTATTTTTAGTATCTGAAGCAATACTTGAGAAAATTTCGTTTGTTGAGTTAGCAAAAATATTCATAACGTCAACTAAAGGCATTCCATATCTTAAATCTGGTTTATCCGTACCATATTTTTCCATAGACTCTTCGTAAGTCATTTGGTAGAATTTTTTATCCATAATATTTTTATCAGAGATAGCTGGAACCATATCAAAGAAATAATCTTCAACTACTTTGAATATATCTTCTTGTTCAACAAAAGACATTTCACAATCAATTTGATAAAATTCACATGCATGTCTGTCAGCTCTAGGATCTTCATCTCTAAAACAAGGTGCAATTTGAAAATATTTATCAATCCCACCAACCATGAGTAATTGTTTATATTGTTGAGGTGCTTGTGGAAGAGCGTAAAATTTACCAGGGTGTAATCTAGAAGGAATTACGAAATCTCTTGCACCTTCTGGAGAGGATACAGAAAATAAAGGAGTTTGAACATCTAAGAAATCTCTCTCAGTAAACCAATTTCTTGTATGATTTAAAAATTTAGATCTAAATTTTACATTATCTAAAGCTTTTTTTCTTCTTAGATCAATATATCTATGTTTATATCTGATTTCTTCATT
>JAWUYB010000046.1:0-10355 GCA_034111025.1 Candidatus Altimarinota bacterium
CCAGCTTTCAGCATTTCTCTATCTTCTTGAGAAATGTTTGGTACTAGAGATTGAACAACACTATTAGGTAATAGGCTTGATGGTGGTTGAACAAAAGACGTATTTTTTTCAATACTCCCATTAGAACTCATAATTATTTCCTTTTATATTTGTTTTTATATTGTAAAATTAAAAAAAGCTTCTTTCTTAGGGTGTGTAACCGATAGAAAGAAGCTTGTAAAAACTATTAATTTTTTAGACTCTTTAAATCACTGGTTACATATTGTAATCTGTATAATAAAATAAGAATCTAAACTTGTTAATAGTTTTCATAATTTTAAGTTAATTTTTGAAATGCACATATTTTGCACAAGTAAATATACTGTATAAGTTTTTTAAAACAAGTCAATTTTTTTTAAGTAATATATTTTATAGGTGGAAATTCCGCAGATAATACTGCGAAATTCTTGTTAATTACAAACTAGCATATAGTCTTTGGTCTGTAGGTTTCTTTCCCGCTAGAGAGAAGTTACCCACATAAACTTTGGAAGTAACTTGTCTATTTCTGCTAACAAATCTAAATGTAGTGTATTTATGATATGATAAGGTGTTGTATCTACTATAAAATGTGTACAATATTTTGACATTTTCCATAAAGATATTAGTATTTTATTAGCCAAAAAATTAGATGGAGAATTTTATGGGAAAGTTGATAATAGTGTTAATCTTTTTTACTACTTATTCTTCATCTGTTTTGGGGAATGATAATAATGTTTTAGAACCTCTAAATTTTTTAGAATTCTATAAAAATAATAAACTATCATTCGGTTTAAATATTAGCCCTGATGATACAATTTGGCATCAATGTAAAACTTATTCTAGTAACAAGAATACCTTTTATACTATGCAAAATAACATGTCTAATCCTGTTTGTGAATCTTTAGAATTTCAAGAAAATAAAAATTTATTTGTTGGTCTAGATATTTCTAATAAAGATTCTAAAAATACGGTTTCTATATCTCTCCAAGGTGGTTTTAGCTTTGGAATACGAAATGAAACCCGGAAAGATGGTACACAAAAAATACGTATCCATGCAAATATAAAAGGTAACTATGACTGGGATTTTATGAAAGGTAGATACAAAGGAATTTTCCGATTTGTCTCTCCTGGTAGTACACCCTACTCTAATGATAATATGTTTCATAACATATTCAAAGGAAGTCATAAAAGGAAAGGTTGGATATTAAATAAAGATATATATATCGGAGTTGAATTCACTTACTAAAAACAAAAACCCAACTGATGTTGGGTTTTTCTATTGCTATAAAATTTTATATCTTTTCAATAAAATACTTCATCAAATAATACTCAACAAAAGTAAAGATAATTGGAAAATAAATTCTCACCTTGTGGTTTTATTATGAATTTCAGTAATAATTCATGCATATTGAATATTATTTATATATTTTTTCTTAATATTATTGGTATTTTTACTAGATGATTTTTTCTCTTTATTGTTTACTATTTTTAAATTTTTCTTTGTTACATCTAGTACATATTTATGAGAGAGTGTTAATAATTTTTCTTTTTTATTTTCAAATAAATTTCCATCAGAATCTAAAATATAATATTCTAAACTATATTTTCATTCTTTAATATTAGTAAATTTTTGAGAGTATTTTCATGTATTATCAGATATTATTTCAATTATATCATCTCACTGTAAAATAAATATATTAGAGTTTGGAAATGTAATTCCAGAATACTTAAGTGATTTTTTTTGTTTTGATATATTACGTGTTAATTTTAATTTTTTAATACCTTTATCCTTACTTTCAAACCATCAATTATTGTTAATACTATGTAATATAAGGCCTTTAGTAGTTTCCCTGATATCGATATTACTTCTATTAAATCAAAATTTTATATTTTGAAATGATAATTTTTCCATTTGAGTAAAAATAGATTTTTCTTTTTCGATTACGTGGTCAATTTCAGTAAGGATATTTACTTGTTTTTCTGAAATATTTTTTCAAATAACTTCAATTTTTATTTTTTTAGTTTCTAATATATTTTCTCATATAATAGTTAGATTTAATTCATAACTTCAACTTGAGTACCAGACAGATTTAGGGTTTCTTGATTCACTTTTATTTCAATTTCAAAAGTCCCAAAAATATTCTAAATTATTTATTGTATTTGTTTCTATGTTTAAATTGATATTACATTTTTCCACTCATAAACAAACAATTTTATTGTTATAATATTTTTTATAATCTAACTCTTTTCATTGTAAAATAATATTAAAATATTTAATTTTCTTCTCGTTATTTTCAATATGACTATTATGAAACATTAACTGTTTATTATAGAATTTATTCAATTTTGAATTATAGATTTTGAGATCTATTTTATGAGTTCAGGCTCATGCATAAATGAACCCTGGATTACATGTCTCTTTGTATTTATCAACTACTTCAATTCATCCAAAATCCCAAATACATGATTCATAAGTCGAATTTTCATATTTCAAATTTATTTTACATTCTTTACTATCACAACTATTATTTTCTAATCCTAGTTGAATAATAATACTTTTATCTTCTGTGACTTTTCCATAATCTTTACTGGCTGTAATAGATTTTTTAGAAATATTCGATCATCAGCTAGATGATTTACTTTGAGTTTTATTTTTATCATTTTGAATAAATAATAACTGAGTGATAAAATTTTCTGTATTATTTTTCTCAGA
Source organism: Candidatus Altimarinota bacterium (assembly GCA_034111025.1). Taxonomy (GTDB): domain Bacteria; phylum Patescibacteriota; class Gracilibacteria; order BD1-5; family UBA6164; genus CAJXJP01. Next base: position 2,732 of record JAWUYB010000046.1, read on the forward strand.
TAATTGAAATATAATTTCATCGTTTCATAAATTATAGTCTACATATCAAGGGTTACATTTATTAATAGTATCTAGATATTTGAAACTTCAACTTCAAAAATTCCAACTACATTCATATTTATTTTCTGGAAAATTATCTGAAAATATAGTACTAGCATCTAAATTAATTTTACAATTCTCTTTATTACATCTAATAGTTTCATTATTTAGATAATCTGCTCCACTTTGAATATTTATATTTATTTCTGGAAATATAAATTCTTGCTCAATGATTTCATCCGAATTTGATAACGATCATGATAAAATTCTTCCTTCAGAATCACTATTTCATGTTCAACTTTCTCAACTTGACTTTATACTTCCCTCATCTTGTGTTTCTGTAACTATATTTTCTATAACATCGTTTTTTATTATCCATGTAGCTCAGGTAAATAAATCAAGTTCTATATCTGATATGATTTGAAACGAAATTTCATGTATTCCTCTACCATAATTCACATAACCAGGATTACATTTTTTATCTGTTCATGATGTTGAAAAAAATCCTGATCAAAAATCCCAAATACAATCAAAATCTGATTCTATAAATCATCATGTAAAACTATCAGAAATATCTAAATTAACTTTACAATCTTGTTTTTCGCAATAATAAATATTTCCAGTTCATGAATAAACTAATCAACTTTGTATAGATAAAATTATTTCGGGTAGAATAAGGTTATCATTCAGTCAGATAATATCAGAATTTTCTATGACTATTGATCCTGAATTATTTATTTCATCATTCAAAACACTATTCTCTTCTAAATTTCATGTTCATGAATTTTCTTTATCTCAGATAATTTCTCAAGTTCATGAATTTATTTGATTTTCTTCTATTACTCCACTTCAAGTTATATATTCGTTTTTTTCTATGATATCATCGTCAGAGATTATTTTTAATTCTCAAGATGAACTGAGAGTATCTTCAGGAATATTTTTTATAAATTCTATATTTTTTATAAATACCTTCTCTGGATTATCCTTATGAAATACAGAAAATATCATATCTGTATTTTCTAATAATATTATTGTTGTGGGATTACATCTGTTAACCGTTTCATATTCAGATGTATATTGAATTTCACAAATATAATTAGACGATAAATTATCTCATGATTCATCAGTTAAAGTAATATTTATTTTACATTCCTCTTTTTTAGGATCGCAAGTATAAATTTTTTTTTGAATTTCTCTTTCTAATATATAACTAGGATTTTGAAATTTTATTAAAAAATTAAAATCCTCTCATTTTAGATGAAAATCTTCATTATGAAGAATTGCTCAAGATGATACTATTTCTATTACTTGAATATTTTCATCTAGAATAATCTCTATCTCTCAATCTCAATCAACTATATCATCTAAAATAGGTTGAATTACTTCTCAAGTATTAGTACTTACTTCAGAAACTTCCTTGTCTTGACTTAATTCGATCTCTTTTATAAAAGTCTCTTCTGTTTTTACCTCTCAAACCTCTACATCAATAAAAACGTCATCATAAATAATTTTAGAATCTACTACTTCAATATTATTTTTATTTATTTCTCACGAATATGCAAAAATTTGCTGCGTAAAAAAAGAGCTCAATAATACCATTGCCAAGAAATTTCCTTTTTTCATTCTATTTCCTCCTATATAATAAATTAACTAATTTTATTATACACATGAGGTATTAACACAACATTAATTTTTCAGACTTTTTTCAAAAAAATAAAAAACGTGATTTAAATCACGTTTTTTATTTAGTATTTTGTAATAATCTTTCTAATTCTTTTTTATATTCCTTTGATTTATTACTTAAAAATCTTTCATCATGATTATCAAAATCATGTACAATTTTATTTCTGATTTTATGTATTTCCCAAACAGTATTAATATTTGATATTTCATTTGGTTCCATTTTTAATATTTCTCAAAATGTTCCTTCATATCATAATGCTAATAATATTTTATGATAGAGTTTATCCATATCTACAATTTTTTCTTTTGATGAAACTCCTTTAATTATTCTTTTTAATAATATATGAAAATGTTTTCTTTTTTCTTCACTCATTTTTTTCTTATGAGAATACTTTATAACTACCGTGATTCAGTAGATCATAAATATTACAAAAATTCAAAGTGCTAAGTATAAATATTCCATAAATAAATAATTATTTTAATATTCTAAAGAGTTGATAATAAGTGATTTTAATTCCTCTATATTTTCTTTTTCTGTAGCTGATATAAATATCATATCCTTCCCTTTATGTTGATATTTTTCTTCTATATATGCTTTTTTTGAAGCATATATTACATCATCTTTCCCTTTTTGTTGAATCACATATTCTCCATCTGCTATTTCATCTATTTTATTTATGATATATAGTGATTTTTGTGTTGCTCAAATACTTATCAGTATTTCTTCAACTACATCTACCTTTGTTTCAAATTTTGGATCTGAAGCGTCTATAACATGTAATAATACATCTGATTCAATCGAATCTTCAAGAGTTGATTTAAATGCTTCAATTAACTTTGGTGGTAATTCACGAATAAAACCAATTGTATCATTTATTAATATTTCTTTTGGTGGTATATATGCTCCTGTTTGTTCATTATAAGTTGCAGGCACAAACATCTTCCCTACCGCAGTCCCAAGTGTTGCAAAGAGTTTATCCTCAGCTAGAACTCATTTATTAGTAAGAACGTTAGTTAGTGTAGATTTTCAAGCATTTGTATATCCAACAACTCAAATAGTTTTCATTCATTTTCTTTTTCTCCCTTGTCTGTGTTGTTCACGTACTTTTGCAAAATGATCCAAACTTGCACGGATATGATCTTCTTTTTTACGTAAATGACGTTTCATTATTTCTGTATTTGTTTCTCATTTCCCTCTTGTTCATACTCAACCTCATTGTTTAGATAATTCCATTCACATACCATAAATTCTTGGTCACATATGTTTTATCGAAGCTAACTCAATTTGCATTTTTGCTTCTGCACTTTGTGCATTTTTTTCAAATATTTTTAATATTAAATCCACTCTATCCCAAGCTTTTGCTCAAATAGGTCTCAGTTTTTCATTAATAGTAAGTATTTGTTTTGATTTAAGAATGTTTCACAAGATAAGAACATTTGCTCATTCCCTCTTCATCTCTTCTATAATTTCATCCAATCTCCCCTCACCTATAAAAGTTTTATAATCAGGAACTGATTTATTTTGTATATGTTTTACAATCACAACTCAACCATAAGTATTGACTAAGTTTTCAAGCTCTATCATTCTATCATCCATTGTTCTTCTGATAACTACATCTTTTGGTAAAATATCCGCTATAAAAACCTTAAGCTCTCATTCAGCATATTCTATTTTATCCTGTAATTGTTCTAATTCTCTTTCTGATTTATCAAATTTTTGTCTCGACATTGTATTTATTTTTCAGTTTTTAATATAAATTTATTATACCTATAAATTCACAAAAATAAATAAAAAGCAGAAATATAAATTTCTACTTTTTATTTAGGCTGCCAAAAGATCTTCTAATTTAGATCTTCATTCTTCCATCTTTAAGTCTTCTAACAAAACTCCTGAGTATAATTCTCTATCTATGAATCATCATTTTTTTCTTTTAATAGCAATATTTTTAATAGTCTCTGGATTTGTTATTAAAAATTCATAATCTCTAAATTTTAAAATTATTCGTTCTGCTATCTATAATTGAGAGCTAAATTTAATTAATTTATGTAAATAATAATGAATCAACACATGTTTTTTAATAAAAATAAAAAAGCAGCTTACGCTGCGGTTTAACCATAAAATCTACATTTATTTTGCATTGCATTTTTTTCTTGTTGTGAAAAATAATTTCGCATTGCATTTGCTTGTTGTTGTAAGAAATTATTTTCTATTTGTTGAAACAAGTACCTTAACTCATTAAGAAAATTTATTTCTTTTATTCTTTCTAATTTTATTTTTATATTTAATTCACACCAGTCTATCCTTAACTGATATGCTTCTATCTGAGCTAAAACATACTCAATTGCATCATTATGATATAATGAGTTTAAATAATTTCGTGGTGAATGTCTTTTTTTTCTAAAAAGTTTTCTTTGTAAACTTCTTATTTTTTTATCTAAAAAACTTCTTTTCCCTTCAAAATATTGAAGGCTGTATTGTATTTGCTTAATCTCTGCTTTCATTATTTCCTCCAAAAAAATCTACAAGATATCAAGTATTTTTATTATACCATAATTCATAATTATGCAAATTAATTTATTTTTCTATTCCAAATTGCATTTATTGTAAAATTTTTTACAATCTTCTTAAGAATTTATTAAGATTTGTATGTAATATCTTGATGAAATTATAACTTAAAGAAATAAAAATATGACTAAATTTGACTATGATGTTATTGTAATTGGAGCAGGAAGTGCTTGATATCCAACAGGAATGTATGCTTCAAGATATAGTATGAAAAACTTGGTAATTGGTGGATTACCTGGATGAGCATTAGCTACTTCCCATAAAGTAGAAAATTACCCTGGTGTACTATCAGCTTCATGAAAAGAAATCATGGATGATTTCAAAGCTCATGCAGTTGCTGCTGGATCTGATATGCTAGAAGAAATGGTTACTGATGTAAAAAAATACGATGACCATTTTCATGTAAAAACAGCAACTTGAAAAGAATTCAAAACAAAATTTATCGTACTAGCAACTTGAAATAACTATAGACATCTCGGAGCAAAAGGTGAAGAAGAAATGCTTGGAAAAGGTGTATCATACTGTGCTACTTGTGATGGAAACTTCTTTAAATGAAGAGATGTTGTTCTCGCTTGAGGTTGAAATACTGCATTAACTGAAGCTCTTTATCTCGCTGAACTTTGTAATAAAGTCACAATAGTTCATAGAAGAGATAGATTTAGAGCTGAAGATATTTGGGTCGAACAAGCAAAGAAAGTAAAAAATATAGAATTTGCATTAAACGAAGAAGTTGCAGAAATATCTGGTAAATTTTTTGTAGAAGAAATAAAATTAAAATCTGGAAAAATAATCAAAGCTGACGGTATATTTGTAGCTATTGGTTCAGATCCAAATACAAGTTTAGTGACTCATATGAATCCTAAAAAAGATAATGAAGGATGTCTTGTAGTTGATGCTCGTCAAGAAACATCAGTCAAAGGATTGTTTGCTGCTGGTGATGTTACTACTAACTCAAATAAATTCAAACAAACTATAATGTCAGCGGCAGAGGGTTGTCTTGCTGCTGATAGTATTCATGAAGAAATACTAAGAGGGTAAAAATTGCATAAATAGAATTTTATTATATAATAAAATTCTATTTATAGATCTTTTCAAAAATAAAAAGGAATCATTATGAAAAGAGTAGTAACACTAGATAGACCTAATAACAATAATGTATATTTGAATGGATATGAGGCTTCACCAGAAAGAAAGCCTTTGTGGAAAGTAGTACTATTAATATGTTGTATATTAGGTTTCTACTTAACTTATACAAAAAATTAAATTTACTTGTACAAAAAAAGAGCCAATTGGCTCTTTTTAATTTGTAAAAAATGTATTCTTCTTTTTCATCCAATCACTAGATTGTCTGACTAAGTTTTTTTTATCATCAGGTTTCAATAACACTTCTTTGAGTGTTTCTTCAGTAAAAATAGTATTTTGACTTCCTTTGAATAATATTACATATTTATCATCTGTAGATTCTAAATATTTTTTTAGTGAAATTCAGGCTTCATTTGATTTTTTAAATAGATTGAGTTCTCATTCAAAACTTTGAACAGTAATTGCTTCGTGAAGAGGCATTATTTCCTCTCAGATACAATATATTCCATTAGCTTGAATTATATAATCATTGAGTTCTAAATGCTTTGTAGCTGAAATTTCACCTAGTTCTCTCATATCTCCTAGTACGAGAAAAACTTTATGATCTGGAAAGAGTGATTTCTGTAATTCAAAAGTATTTTGAATCATTTTTATCATACTTGCTGGAGCAGCATTATATGTAGAATCAATTAATATATTTCCTTTTATTCATTTTAATATACTAAATCTCCCTGGTTGATTTTCAAGTGTAAATTCATAATTATCTTGAGATAATTCAAATCACATATCAAGAGCTAACTGTAAAGCCAAAGCAATATATTCTAGGTTTTCTTGTCCAAATATATTTGCTCTAATATTTTTATTTTCAAAACTGAACTCTGAAGTAATAACTCATCATTTTTTATGAAAATGCGGCTGTAATACTTCTGGGAAAAATTGTTTATGTTGTAGAAATTCATCAAATATATTTTTTAAATATTCATCATGATTTCCTAGATATATCTTTTTCTTTGTTCTATCAAGAAGAATTCTCTTTTCATCACCGATTTCTTCTTTATTATTGAAAAATTGAGCATGAACGAAATCTAATTTTGTAAATACCCCATAATCAGGAGTTACAATACTCGTTAAATAATCCATATCTCCAGGAGCATCAATACCATATTCTAAAACAAGTATATCATATGGCTTTTTAAGATAAGTTAATTTATTTAATATTGTTCAAATATTTTTAATTAAGCTCCAAATATTTGGTGTATATTCAGTAATTTCAAAAATACTAAATACTACTCATAATTCAGAGTTAAAATTCTTCGGTGAAGTTGAAATAACTTTTCCAGAATCAAGTTGTTTTAATACCTGAGCAATGATCATCCTCGCACTTGTTTTCCCTACACTCCCAGTTATTCCAATAACTTTTGGCTTATGTTTTGCTATATATTTTTTCGCACAAAATTTTAAAAATACATAAATTAAATTTAATAGTTTTTGCTTCATTTATTTAGTTTAGAAATAGTTTTATTTAGTATAATCAAAAAGAAAAAAAGCCAAATAAAAAAGACGTCATTAATAAAGTCTTTTTTATAATGTAAAATCCTGCATAGCTTTAGCATTTAATATTTCATAAATATATCTGTTTACAACACTTTCTAACATAAAAGCTGATTGTATATCTTGAATGTTTCATGAATTTAATGAAAATGCTAATTTTCTTGAATTTTCCTGAACTGGTTTTTCTTGTAATAATTTATCTATAAAATCTATATCTTGATAGGGTATATATGACATAGCTTCTTCACTTAGACTAAAAGAAACTCAAAATTGAGTTATTCCAAATTTTGTCCATTCCATATTTTTTAGCTCTAATAATCAATGAGATTCTTGTTTAAAAGCATTGTTAGTATTAATTACAAACTCATGCATATTAGAATGAATAATGGCAATAATATCATCTTGAAATCATTTGATCACTTCAAAAAATTCTAAAGGAAAATTTGCTATAATTCGATGATTCGAATGTACCTCATCAGGTAAATATATTCTCGTTGCAGGTGATATTATCATTATTATAATATATTAATTAATATTTTTATTACTATACACGTAAAATAAAAAAAAGTACAGAAAATATTTCTGTACTTTTTTATTAGAATTCCCAACTTCAATTCATAGTGCTTGATTGTGCGTAGTTAACTACGGTAGTTTCGAAGAAGTTTCCTTTTTCAGAGTTGTTATCTTGAAGTCTATCTAAGT
>JAWUYB010000047.1:0-46134 GCA_034111025.1 Candidatus Altimarinota bacterium
CAATTCTTTCTAACTCTGATAGAATATAGAGTTTCAATTTTGTATTCATATTAATTTTCATGGACTGAGATTTAGCTGACCATCTTCTGGTGTACGCTTTATGTTCAGCATCAATCGCTAAATATTCTTCTTTATTCGTCGCTTTTTTCTTGATAGAATTATTTCTAATTTCTCTACTAATAACAGGCTCACTTTTATTCAAAACTCCAGCTATTTCTTTTTGAGTACTTCATCTTTTGAGTTGAATTTCTATTGTTTGTCTTTCATATAATATCAGATGTTTTCACATAATCTTTAATCTAAAAATATATAGTAGTCTCATTCTTCTTATGACTAGTATATCTCTTTTTATTATTTTCCAATAATTGCGTTTCATTTCTGAAATTGGGATGTCATATCATAGTGTTGATATGAGTAAGGCAAAGAAAAAGACATATTGTCAGTTATATTTACCTATGAAGGATAGGAAATCCGAAAGAGAGAATCTCGATTAAAAAATAATCTCACTTTTTTCTAATGAAATTATGTGATGGTAACTGCCTGAAAAATTAAAAGCCCTATTTTATAATAGGGCTTTTTTGATTCTTAAAATTCTTTTAGCATTTCCCTAAACCATAATTTTTCTCAGAAAAGGTATGTGAGATCATAATGAGCTCTTTCTATTGAGAGTTCACGTGTGAAGTGTTCTGATTTATTGAGTTCTCATGATTCAACTACATCTGTGATTATTTTCAATTTTTCATTATAATTTCTCCCTCTTGTTGGGAACTTAACTGTTTCTATATTAGAGAATTTAGAAAAGAATAAATATGTATATAAATTTAAATTATCTCCTTTTGCATAAAAACTAGCTAATTCTTCTGCTTTTAATTTTGCACTTCATCATACTGACTTTAATTTTTCTAAGTTATGCTTCATTCATGATTGAATAGATTCTTCCAGTTCAGCTTTTAAAGCATTAAAAATTTCTATTTTTTTCTCATCAATATTATCTAACTGATTTATATATTTGAGAGCTTTAAAAAAAGTAAGAATATTTTTATTTCTAATATCTGTGATTGGTTTCATAGCATCAAAGTATAAATCTACTCTACTTCTATTCAACCAAATAATTTTTATTAAATCATCCTCTAAAGACTGAGAGTCTTGCATTCATAAATCAAGGGATAAAAATATATCTTCTATTTGTTCAAATATGTTTTTATAACTATCATCTAATAATTCTACTTTTTCTTGATTTGATAAATCTGGGTTTTGAATTATTTTTTTGAAATCTGGTCTAAATTTCTTTTTAGTGATTAGGTCATTTACTACTATCGTACATATATCTTTTGCTCAGTATTTATGTTCAGCAAAACAAAGTCAGTTATTATAACGACAAAAGTCTCCTTCTCAAAATACTTCAAATCTTGTATTTGGGAATTCTGTAACTATAGATTCTATTTCTTTGAGAGTAACTTCACGCGATAATATAACTTTGTTAACATTATAATTATCAAGCATAAGTGCAATGGCTTGTTTGTTGTATACAGCTAATATTGTAGAAATATTTATTTTCCCAGAATAGTTAATTGATTTTAAATATTCTAAAATAGATATATTTCAACAGATAATTCCATCTATATTGAGTTCTTGAAATTCTGCTACCATTTGTTGTATTAGTGGCATTGTTTCATCAGTATAATACCAGGCATTTAGATTTATAAATACTTCTAAATCATATTTGTGAACTTCTGATACTATTATTTTGAGTGTTTCGAAATCAGTAATTTGTTCGTGTTCTGAAAATCTCCCATTTGGGCTCACTTCAAAACCAAATTTATCTGACCAATACCCTGGATTATACCCAGTAAAAAATTCTGTTGCTCAACCATCAACCAGAGATTTAATATATTTTTCAGCATCTTTAGCATTTTTACCCTTTGTTGAAAATCAAAGTCACACTATTTTTTTGAACATATTTTTAATTTTAGTAATTTTTTTCTTACTGTAAGTATATTATAATCACCAAAAAAACCAAACAAAATTGTTTGGTTTTTTTGGTTCATATAAATATGACACATTCGATTAGAAGTAAACTTTAGTGTTTAACATTCTGTAATGTTCTCTAACAATAGCTTTTTCTCTAAGTTTTTTCTTAGATAACTTTCCGATAGCATATCTTTCAGTTTTGATTTTATTAGCCATTCTAGATTGAAAAAACAATTTTTTATATCTTAAAATTAGTTTTTCACTAGTTTCACCTTCATTTCTTTTTGCGTATATCATAATTCGATCCCCTTATATGGATATTATTTTTAAAAAATTCATAAGATTCCTCTTACAAAGTAGTAATACTTTATTAAAAAATTTTCATTTGTCAAAATTAAAATAGGAGGTATATTATAGACCAAATTAATTAAAATTATTATAAAAAATGAATAAGGATAGAATTAAGAAATTAGAAAGTGTAGCGAAAGAATTAGTAACCAGTTTTCTTTTTGAAGAAATGGCTGATGAAGTACTAGAATTTGGTATTATTACCGTTACAGATATTGTTATTAGTAGTGATATTTGATATATGGATATATATATCAGCTCTCTTAAAAATCCAGAAGGATTAACTAAAGCTGTTGCAAAACACGCCACTCAAATTCAAAGAAAATTCAACAAATCTGTTTCAATTAGGAAATTCCCAAGAATGCGTTTTCGTTATGATGAAACTTGATCAGTTTCAGAAGAAGTAGCAAGAGCAATGAATGATTTAAAAAGGTAACCGTAAGAAGTTTTTATGAAGAAATTATTTAATGTACTAATATCAAAAATTCAACCTAAAAAAAGAATAAAAAAAAATCCACCTCCTAAAATTTATCTTCATGAAATAGATAAAGATAAATATAGCTCTAAAAGAAAACAATTAAAGATATCTTTTTGATTTTGAAAATATTTTGATTTTTTATGAAAATATAAAAATATTATATATTTAGGTTTATTTCCTATATTTATATTATTATTAATATTTTTATTGTTTGGACCTATTTTTACAGTACAAAATATTCAGATATTACGTAACGATAATATAACTGAAATGTCACTTTCTTATAGTTCTGTTGAAAATATACGTGAAAAAAGAATTGTAAGCTTAGATCAACAAGTTATAGAAAATAAAATCAAAGAATACCAAAACAATATTAAAGATGTTGATATTAGTTTTAATTTACCAGATACAGTAAAAATAAAACTTTCATCATATCCTGTGTATTTTAATACAACTCTTAATAATAAATCTTATTATGTAACTCAAAATTGAACTCTAGTACCTTGAAAACCTAGAGAAGATTACAAAGATTTAATAATAAAAAAAGACCTGTCAAAAGGTTATATTCCAGATTATAGTAAACTCTACAGCACTAAACATATTGAAGCAATCTACCAAGGTTATAACTACTTAGAAGAAAATATAATAGATATAAAAGTAGTAAGTATAGATTACTACCCTACTCAGAGAGAAGCTCATTTTAGATTAGATAACGATGTATTACTTATATATACATTATGAAGAAGTCTAAAAGATCAAATAGAAAAATCAGTAATATATAATACAGAACATAATCTATTATCAGATAATTATCTTGTATACATAGATTTTAGAGTAATGGAAAGAGTCTGAGAGAATAAAAAGGAAAAAATATTCTATTGTACAAAAGAAACTGAATATCAATGCAAACAAAATTTAAAAAAGATTTACTAATTATATTAGTAAATCTTTTTTAAATCAAACAATTAATCAACCTGTATCAGTATTTTTAAAATATAACTCATCAGCTATATTTATAATAATTAGAAATAAACCTCTTCATCTAATTGATTTATGTTCTTTAAAATTTTCATGAATTCTTGTTTTTTTGAATTCTTCCATTTCTTCAGCAGTTTTAGCAAACTTTCCATTTCATGTATCTTCTACTTCCATAGAGAGTGAAATAATAGTATTTTGCTTATTTACTTTCACTCTAAGGTAGTTAATTTCATTTTCTGAACTTCCATACTCTATAGCATTATTATTCATCTCATCAGATGCTAAAATAAACCTTGCAATATCTTTTTTAGGAAAATCAAATATAGTGAATATTACCGCCATAAAGTCTCTCAATATTTTTGCATTCTTAAAGTCAGCAGCATATCCAAACTGGATATCTACTTGATTATCTTTAATACATTGATTTATGTATTGATGTTTATCTAAATTTGACGCTAATTCGTCAATATTGATAGTTTCCATAATACGAAGTAATATATAATATCTAAATAATTATACCCTGTTTCAAAAAATAAATCAAAAAAAAAGTACTTTTCTAAAAAGAAAAACACTTTTTTTCAAAAAACTATTATCTAATAGCTTCTTTAAAAGTTTTACCACATCTGAAAACTGGTGAGTTCATAGCAGGAATTTTAATTGATTCTCCTGTTCTTGGGTTAACACCATTTCTAGCAGCTCTTTCAGAAACTTTGAAAGCTCCGAAACCAGTAATATTTACTTCACTACCAGATTTTAATTCTGAAGTAATAACATCAATCATAGAAGTTAATGCTTTAGAAACTGCGTCTTGACTTAGTCCTGCATCAGCAGCAACTGCTTTAATAAAATCAGCTTTTTTCATTTCAAAAAAATTTAGTAATAAATATGAACAAACTCATATTAGCAAATTTTCAAACCTTTGCAAATTTTTTTTCTTTTTTCTGCTATTTTAAAGGATTTTTTTATGAAAACAAAAAATAAATAGCTATATTAAGCCATTTATTTTTATTGAATATTAATTACTAAAAACCGCATATTTAAGCATATTTAGAAATTTTGTGTTATCAAATTCGGTCTCTAAGTTATGTTTATAATTTCAAACTTGAGCAGATGAAAGTATATTTGTTTTAGGTTTTGAAAATTTTTCTAATGATTTTAATGTAAAAATAATATCAGAATTTCAACTATTAAATAATATTAAATATGCATTATTTTTTGGTAAAAAATCATCTACACTTGATTCTATAAATCTAGATTCTCCTCATGTAATTATTTTTTTTCATTTTCAATTCGATCTATTAATTGAATCACTACCATCTCATCATATTCATTCTTCTCAAGCAATCAAATTCCAAACTAAATCAGGAGATTCTGGACTAATATCCAATTCATAGTTTTCAATATTGATTATAGTTTCTCCATCTTTTTCATAAAACAAAGGAATAATACTGTATTCTTTTGTTTCTAAATTTGCTTGATATGTATATTTTCAAGCTTGTTTATCTGCTAATACATTTAAATCATAAGAAATAAAAGTATCCTTATTTTTATTAAAATTATTTACATCTAATGGATCATTTGCAAGATAAATAGATCCTGTTGAAACTCAATGATCTATTTTATTATCTATTCCATATCATTTTTCTTTTATTTTTAATAGTGCTAATTCTTGAGCTGCTTCTGCTCATGCAAAAGCTTTAATAGAATTTCACATTCATCTATTATCTTTTAATTCTTTTAAAACGAGACTAAATACTCAGGTGGTTAACATAAGTAAAAATCCTATTAATACTACAGAAATGATGATTGAATATCACTTATTATTATATTTCATATATTAATTTAGGTTAGTTCTTTCTGAAATAGTAGTTTGAAAATAAAAACGATTGTCTTTTATAAGATTAGACTTTATTCATTTTCATTGTGCCGGTTGTATAGTCATTACTATAGTAAGCTTCTTAATCAGTGTATCTGAAATGTAAAATTGAATATCTTTTACATCAACCCAAGAATTCATAATTGGTTTTCTATTATATACCAGTGTACATTTTTCAATTATGTCATCACACTCTGTAGTATCTACTAATACATATCAAGTTCAACTTTTTTGTCATAAACCATATGTATTTCAGTTAATTTTTAATCTATTTCATAATATTGTTTCATTAAGATTCGGTAAATTACATCAACCTAGAAATCATTCTTGCACACAATCAAAACCATTTTTTCTTATATCCTCAGCTATTTTTTCTATAGATGATTTAATATTTTGTTGTACAGCTCTGGTTATATCAGTTTTTGCATTAATATCTGTTGCTGTAATATATATCTGAAATACCGATACTAAAATAATTGAAAAAATTGTTATAGAAACAAGTATTTCAATTAAGGTAAATCATCCAGATGATAAATTTTTAAGATTCATATTCTATATATTATATTATAATTGTTTCCAATCAGAAAGAATTGTCTTTACTTCAAATTCATGTATTCATCTCGCTTTCCAAATAACTTTAGATGTAAATCTCAAAGTATTAGTATCTAATACATCAGTAACTATATATTTATAAAAAAACGTTTTTCTTAAATTTAATCACTCTGAACAATATACATACATATTATTTGAATCTAAACATAATTGATAATTATCATCATTTAAAAAATCTAGATTTGAGAGTTCTTCTATCTGAATAGGAAATGAATCACGCGCTCTCACTTTATTTTCTATTTTATATTTAGTATCATCTAAAAATACATCATTATAATCTCATCCATGAGGATTTATTTGATCAAATTTTTGTAATTTTTCATAATTATAATCTCTATTATTACGCAAAATTTCAAGTTGTTCTCTTGCTAGATGTGATGCAATAATATAATTTTTATTATACTCATTCATCTTCACAGAAGATGAAATTATAGCATAAACACTAATCAATCATAGTGTAAAGATAAACATACCTATCAAAATTTCAATAATAGAGAAAGCTCTCTTGTTTTTTAACATCATTTGTAATTAATAATCAACTATTTGTGTATCTTGAAAGTAGCTTAAAGTATTATTTAATGCATCTTCTGTAGCTCATTTATATGAATATCCTATTTCAATTTCATTTTCTCACTGAGTAAATGCTACTTTATTGTATGATCAATTTCACTTAAAAACTATTCCTGTTCAAGAAATTGATCTAAAAAATATTATTCACTTATCTTCTCAATCAAAATTATCAAATTCAACTCAAGGTTGTAGAATATACCTTTGAATTAAGTTTCAATTAAAACTCAATATATCTGATTCTAAAACATCATGTTTGTAGCTCCATAATTCATACGAACTATTATTTCAAGTAGTTGAATTAATGCTAATTCAAATTGAAGTATTTCATGATGAAGTTGTTGATCAATTTACAGCCATATTTTTGGCTTCATAGATTATTTGAGATAACTCTTTATTAGTATGTTGTATTTTTGCTTTATTCATATAAAACGCATACGGAGCAAATGAAATGACACTAATAATTATAAATATAGTCATAACTATAATTAATTCTATTAATGAAAATCAAGACTTGTTTCAATAAATCATATAAGTGTCTATTTATAAAATGAAATCTACTTTTTTATTACCCTATTGTTTGAGTTACTTTCATTATTGCTCCAAATATTGCAAACGCAAACCATGTCACAAATAAACCGGCAAGTAATATTGCTAAAGGTTCTATCCACTTAGTTAAGCTTGATAATGAATAATCTACTTCCTTTTCATATTGTGCATTTAATTTTCTAGCAATTTTTTCTAAAGATGCTGTTTTTTCTCACACAGATAACATTTGAGTAAAGTCTGCTGGAAAATATATTTTCAAGGGATCAATTTCTCTCATAGATTCTACTATTTGATCTCATTTTGATACTCTTACCATGATAGTATCAAACAACTGTTTATATACTTGATTTCCACATCATCTTCAAATAAGTTTTAGAGTTGTCATAACACTCACTCATGAACCTATTAGACTTGCTAAATTTGCTGAAATATTTGATAATAAGTAATTTTTATAAACTTTTCCTATTAATGGTAAGTGTAAGAATAAATGATCTAATTGTTCTTGTCCTGTTTCAGTTGCTCTATATCAAATAAAAGCTACATATAGTGTCGCAAGAAATAATATAATTACTCAAAAATGTCATTTTACAAAATCGGAAGTAGCTATCAAGGCTTTTGTTGCTCATGGTAATTCTACATCAGAATTATCAAACAATGGTATTATTGATGGTATAACATAAACTAATACTATAACTATTGCTAGTAATAAAAATAAGAAAATGATTGTTGGATAGGTAAGTGCTCCTTTTACTTTTTTCTTTAAATTATGTACTTTTTTTAAGTCTTCACTGAGCTTTCATAATGATTCTACTAATCCTCAAATTTGTTCTCATGCTTCCATAATTGATACTTCTGCTGTTGTAAATACATCTGGCATTTTTTTCATTGCCTTAGAAAATGAGTCTCAACTAGAAATATATGTAATTAATTCTATTATTTTTTGATTAAAATAAATAGATGAAATTTTTGACTCTACTGAATCAAGCGCTTCTATGATAGAAACACCTCCATCAATCATAACAGATAAATATTCATAAAAATTAGCTTTTTCTAAAGCATCAATTTTTTTAAAAAATATATATTGTTTTGGTTTATTCTCTACTTCATTATGTTGTTCTAAGTTTTTCATTTTTTTTTATCTATAAAATACTTTCAATGGTAATTTCATGTTAAAATTCCCTTCTCTCCCATCTAAAGGATGATAATAACTTTCAATAAAGAATTGATATTTTGAATCGTCAGCTATTAAATAATCTAAAAATAATTTCATGACTGTTATATCTGATACTTGAGCATTCACATCAATTGACATTTCTAAGAAACCTAAATCATTCTCTTTTTCTTCACTAATTTTTATACTGCTAATTATAAGTTGTCCTGATCAAGAATTAATTATCTCTGCATAATCGTAAAAATAATCCACTATTTTATCCTCTGAGTATAAATATACTTCTTTATCATCGATAATTTCATTTCTTAAGTACCTTTCTGTTACAGAATCTTCTTGTTCTACTTCCAGTGATATTTTTTGTAAATTTTCTTGATTAACTCTTACTTCATTTAATTGAATATTGAGTTGTTCTTTTTCATCTATATTTGATTGTACACTCATAATTTCATTTTTAGTAAACAATACTAAAATAAATAATGATAATAATATAAGAATATAAGGAAAAAAATGATTATTTTTTAGTTCAACTGACATAATAATTGTCTTAAATATTAAAATTATTTTTTAATGGTAAATATTACCGGGAATTTTATATCACTTTTATCTCATTTAATTTCACTGATAAATTTCAAATCTAGTAATGATTTATGATCTTCTGATAAAATTTTATCTTTTGATACTTTATTATCTTTTCTAAAGTCTGCTATAAATCTTATTGCTTTTTTATAAGCTATACCAGAATTGTTGTTTTGAAATGAAATCTTAGAAGATATATTTCATTCAGACATATTGAAACCTCTTATTTCAAAATCATAATGATCTACGATTGTTAATATATGATTAAAATATTTCGTTATTTTACTTCTTTCATCCATTGTATCTAAAATAATTTTATGCTTTTTAATTAAAGAATATACATAAACATTATTTTGAGATTCCAATTTTATAATGTTTGATTTATGTCCTTCAATTTGTGCAGAAATATTAGTTATTTTTTTTTCCAAAAAATGGTTATATACAGAAAATGCTGTTGTTAGTAATACAACTGCTGCTAATAAAATTAGCGTTCCATATTTACCAGTTTGAGAGTATTTAAAAGTTTTTGTACCTTCAGCCATAATTATTTTTTATAAAAATATACCTTATAAGTTTATCATTTAACAAATATATTCACAAAAAAAAGAGTTGACACTTATGCGAAACTCTTTTTTATATATATTAAGTAATATAGCTTTGTGTTATTAAAGTAACTTGGCTATCATTACTATCAAAGACATTAAATACAAAAGCAACAAGAGTATAAGCAAAGTATATTATTAATAAACCTAATATAACATAAATGATTGTGCTTTTTGATTTTTTCATTTTTTCTTCATCTCAAGATCAAATCATAATATTAAATCATGCATAAATGATATATATTACAGCAAGCAACGATAAGAATCCTATAAGAAATATAATTATTTCTTGGATATATTGCGATGCTGTCTGATTTGTTACAACTCCTTCTAGGTTATCTCAGACTTGTGTTACTCATTCTTCCCAACCACAATCATCATTTTGACAATAATTAACATGAGGTTTACCATTATCTAATAGATCACTTAAGAATCATGCTTGAATTGCTTGAAAAGATCCTATAAGAACAAAGATAAATAGCATAATTTTTGAAAATATTTTCATATTTTTTTTTATAATTAAATAAGATTATAATAATAATAGAATAAATCCTTATGAAAGTCAAAAAATAAATCTTTTTCTCTGGATTGAAAATTGACTGATATTGTTATTTTAATATGATATCAGTAATAATCTATTAATTATAAAAATGAACAAATACTTATTACTCTTACTACTATATATACCTATATTTTCTTGAATTTATTATTTAAGTCAACTTGCTGGAATATTGGAATTTATTCTATGACTTATAATGTACTTGTCTGTATTCTATTTTTTCCATGTTGTTTGGACTTATTATAGAAAAAAAGAAACATTAATAATTCTAGAATATGCGAAGAAATTTTATATTTCTCTTTGAACAGTTATATTCATTTCACTAGGAATATTAGCATCATTTTGATATTATCAACTTATATATAAACCTCTTACTATAGAACAAGTCACAATATCAAATTGAGATAAAACTGTAGTATTTCAAAAAATGATACATATAGCAAAACCTGATTATTATAAATCTATAGTTCAAGAAATAAAAAGATATAAACAAAATGGTTATGTATACTTTTTCGAGTGAGTCAAAGAATGAACGGAAGAAAATATGGATAATTTTAATAATGCCTTATGAATAGAATTTGATGCAGATTTATATGATAATTTATCTAAATTATATGGTTTAATTCCACAAGATAATTCTATTTTTTTAGATATAATAAATGGTGAAGACTATAATATTGATATGAATATTGATGAAATAATTGCAGAATATAAAAATTTAAAAAAACAAAACAATATTACAAAACAATACACTCCTCCAATAAATATAAATGCAGAAATTATTAATACACTAGCAGAATTAAACAACAGACAATTAGAAGTACTTCAATTCATGAATCTTACATTTTTAACTACTTTAACAAAAAATGAAGCTTTTTTACAATCTATTCAAAATAATTTTTGAAATGAACTCTTGTTTGAAGTTATATTAGAAGGGAGAAATAAAGTAATAGTAGATGGTATTATAGAAAGTGAAAATAAAAATATTTTTGCAACCTATTGAGCACTTCATTTCAAATGAGTATTAAGTTTACTGCAAGAACAAGATTCAAATTGGAAAATTGTTTCTGAAAAAGCATTTTTCCCCTTTCAATAAAAAATAAAAAATATTGAAAAATTCAATGTTTTTTATTTGCATATCTACTATATATAAAGAAATGTATTTACAACTCTTAAAAGAATATATTAGTAGCCCCTATGATACTGCTATATATTCTTTGGATTACAGTAATATGGATTTAGATGGAGAAATATCAAAAAAACAAGAAACACTTTCAAATTAATTGAAAGTGTTTTTTTATTTATCATCTTCATTATAAAATATTCAGCTCACATATAAATATCATCAAATAAAATATATAAACATAACGAATCAAAATCCAAGTGTCAGAGCAACATCAAATATCATATGGAGCATGATAGATATAAATAATCCAAATAAAAATATCTTTAAATATGGAAAACTCAAGTCTTTTCATTTATATTTCAAAAATGCTTTTGAGAAATAATATGCAACTATACTACTCGATAATACATGTACAATTACAGCAAATGTAGAACGCATGAAATAGAGTTTCAATAATTCTCATGTTAATCAATATTGTAGATAAAAATTATACAGATATAACATATTTTCTATCAAAGCAAAACCCAATGCTACGAATATTGCGTATAAAACTCAATTTTTTATAGAATCTATTTCTAGAACACTTGATTGTAAAAAATTGAAATGTTTACTTGCTTCCTCTATAAAAGCTACAATAAAGTAATAAAATATTATTAATTTAAAGGAATTAAATATAATATTTCAAAAATTAATTCACTGTTTAATATCAAAATTAACTATATCTAAAAAATAATTCATTCAGAAAATTAATACTGAAATTCAAGCAATAAATACTAAAAATACTAATATATTTTTTACATAAATTTTTAATATTTCTTTGAATCTCATAAAAAAATTTCAAAGTAAAAAAGAAAATAATATTATAACTAATAAAAATAACGCGAGAGACAATCAAAATTGAATACTCGTAAAAAAATCTTTTATCTGAGAAGCAAAGTAAAACGTATTTAAATATTCTACTTTAAAAAAATTAATAATTTTTTCCATATGCAGAATAGGTACAACAGAAAGTGCTCATCATAAAACACCAACAAAAAATCTCTTCTTATTTAATGGATTATCATCAATATATGAAAAAATGTATGCCCATATCACTATTGGAAAAAATGAAATCAAAGCTAACGCTATATAGAAAAAGATATCTTTCATGTAATTTTTCTAGTAAATAATTAATTTTATTATAAGTTTTGTTATTTTAATGCAAGAAAAAAGAGATATTGAAACATCTCTTTTTTTTATTTAAATATTTTATATTTTCCAAATTGTACATAATCATCTCAATTTGGTTTTGTTGATTTTCATTTCATCTTATTAAATAATCATCATAAAAGTAAGCCATTTAATCCTAAAAATATAAATAATCCTCCTAGTAACCATCCTATTAAGTCTGGAAATCTAATAAGGAGTACTCCGAAAATAATTAAAAATATTGGTATAAGTTTCATTTAATATTAATTATGAAATAATCTCTTCTATATCTGCTCCAAGATTTTTTAGAGTTTCTACGAAATTTTCATATCCTCTATGGATATATTCTACATTTGTAATAGTTGAATCACCTTCTGCTATAAGAGCTGCAATAACTACAGCTGCTCATGCCCTAAGATCCCAAGATGTAAGTGTAACTCAACCTTTTAATTTTGTAACACCAAACACAAGAGCTTCATGTGGATTAAGTATTGCTACATTTGTTCACATTTTTTCTAATTCATTGAGGAAATTTAATCTATTTTCAAATAATACTTCATGAATTTTATTTGTTCATTCAGCTTGTGTCATAAGAACACCAAATGGTGCTTGAATATCAGTTGGAAAACCTGGGAATACATTTGTTTGAATTTTTACAGCTTTTAATTTTTCAGCTTTAAATACTCTGAGTGTATCATTTCCAAGATCTTCAACTTTTACTCCGGCCTCTTTTAATTTTTCAATAAATACAAAGAGGTCTTCTATTCTTGCATTTTGTATATCTAAATAATCTTTTGAAGCAAGTGCTGCTAAAACCATATATGTACCTGATTGAATATAGTCTGCTACCACATCAAATTCAAAATTATCTTGAAGTGAATCAACTCATTCAACAATTATTGTATGATTGTAACGCATTTTTATATTTGCCCCTGCTGTTCTTAAAAAATCTATTAGATTTATTACGTGAGGTTCAATTGCTGCTAATTCAATAGTGGTTTTCCCTTTTCTTAGGACATTAGCAACTAATAAGTTTTCAGTACCTGAAACAGAAAAACCTGCATTCAGCGTTCTGTCTCAATCAGAAACTGAACCATCTAATTCAATAGTATCTTCCGTATGAGTTGCTGTATAACCTATTCTTTCTAGTCCATTAATATGATCATCAATTGGTCTTTTTCCTATAACACAACCTCCTGGTAATGGCATTGATATTTTTCCAAAAAAATGTAACAAAGGAGCTAATAAAAATATTGAAGCTCTAATTTTTTTTAATTTTTCTATATTTAAATTATCTTTTTTTAAATTTGAAGCATCAAAATGAAGAGTATTTCACTCAAAATTATATTTTACTCAAATATCTTCCATAATTTCAAGAAATGTCATAACATCACCTATTTTAGGCATACCATGTAATATGACTTTTCCATTTACAAGTAATGCTGCTCACAAAATAGGAAGAGCTGCATTTTTTGATCCACTAATTTTTACCGTTCCTGATAAAGTATTTCATCATTTTACTTTAAACAATTTTTCAATAATTATTAAATATATTTATGAGAAAAATTATACGAGATTTTAAAAAATAGCAAATAAAATTTTTTATTTTTCTTCTTTGAAAAAGTAAGATTTTTCATATACTAAAAAAAATACTTCAACAGTTATAAGTACCTAATTAATAAGAAAAATGTTTGATTTAAGCTCAAAAATAATAAATATTGAAAAACAAAACCATATTATCAAAAAAAATATTTCTTTAGATACAAATTTAGATTGTTTTATACATATAGATTCTGAATCAAAAAACTTTACAGAAGCATTTTTAAATAAGATTGTCGATCATATCATTGATAAAATATCTATTAAAAATACATATTGAGATTTTTCAATTGCATTAGAAAACATTAATGCTTTTATCAAGGCATGGAATATAGATAACACAGAAAAACAAACAGCAAATGTTATTATAGGTATTCAACATAATAATAATTTTATATTTTCTAGTATTGGGCATGCAAGTGCGTATTGGATTAATAGAAATCAAGAATTAATATCATTAACTGAACATAGTTCTAAGAAAGATCGTTTTTCAGATATATCTAATTGAGAATTAAAAACAGGTGAAATTATATTGATTTCAAGTACAAATATTCTTAGTTATTTATCTCAAAGTGATATAATTGATGGGATAGATAAAAATAATGATATCAATCATTTTACAGAAAATATTTATCAAATATTAACCACTGAAAATTTAAATGAAAATATAATTTATTCTGCATTTAAGTATACAAATACTGAAGAAAATGAAATATTTGAAAATAAATACATAAAAATTATACAAGAATATTTTTTAAAAGTATTAGATACAAAAATAATGAAAAGATTTATAATATTTTTACTAAAATTAAAAAATTATATTATCAAACAATCTAAATGAGTGAAAAATATACTTTTTATATTCATAATAACTCTCTGTATAATTTTTCTATATAATTCTCTTTCAAGTATTATTTCTGTTACAACAAATAATCAAGAAAAAGAAGTAAACATAGAAAAGTTAGAGCAAGCAAAAAACCTTATCAGACAAGCAAGTGATAACGTAGCAAACACAAATGCTTTTGAAAAATTTATATCAGAAGCAGAAATTATAATAGAAAGTGTAAAATCTGAAAAGATTTTCTTGAGTGATATAGATATAATGCAAAATAATGTTAATATTCTAAAAAAACAATTTAATAAGATTGAAACATTTGAGGATGATATAGATAAACAAATATATGCTGGTAATTTTGAAAATTTTGTAAAAATTATTAAAAATAAACTTAAACCTTATATTTTAGAAAAAAAATCTATTACTTGAGCTATTAATTGATGAGCTACTCCTAAAAAATATGTGAATACTCAACTAGATAAAGATGAATTTTTTATAGATGCTACTGTAATATGAGATAATATTTATATCTCTACTAATAAATCAAAAATTGTACGTTTTGCAAAAACTGGTCACTTTTCATTTGTAGATGTGCAATGACAAGACAGATGGTGAGAACATAAAAATATAAATAGTTATAATGGTAATCTATATATAACTGATAAAAACATTGCTCAAATATATAAACATTGATCTTCGTGAAAAAACTTTACAAAAGCAACTCCTTACTTAAAAGCAGATGATATTAATGCTATTTGAAAAATATTATCTATTGCTATTGACTGAGGTTTCTACATATTAAAAAGTGATCTCATGGTACAGAAATTCTTTTCTTGACCTAAGTATGAAATGGTAAATATAGTTATGAATAATTTACCTAAAAATTATGTAATTGAAGATAAAACAACAAAAATTGAATTAAAGGCAAGAGCTGATTTAAACTTTGTATATATTCTGTTAAATAATAAAATATTTGTTTTTCAACCAAATTCTCGTAATTATAGAGATGTTACAAGTCTAACTTATGTATGACAAATAGACTGATTTGAACAAAAAATAAAAGATTTTTATGTAAATCATGATTGAGAGTTATGGGTTATAAATAATAAATGAATCTATGATTTAAGCTTTGAAATTAGCGATAATAAACTAATACTAAGATAATAAGTTCTAATAAATAAAAATACATTCTAAAAAATGAGCAAATAAAGGAAAAAAGATTTGCTAATTATCATTTTTAGATTACTATTTGCTCGCTTTAAAAAAAAATTATTTAAAATATATCAATTATAAATACTATGGAAAAATTAAACTTAGTTGCTGAAGTAAGATCAACTACAGAAAAATTAAGTGAAGTAAGAGCTGCTAAGAATATTCCAGCAGTAATTTACGGTCACAATGCTGAAAATATGATTATCAAAATGAATAACTCTGACTTTTTAAGAACTTTCAGAAAATCAGGTGAAAGCCATATTATCAGTTTAGAAGTAGCTGGAAAAAAACACGATGTATTAGTTCACGATATTCAAAGAGAACCAGTTTCTGGTGATTTCTTACATATTGACTTTATCTTTGTTATAAAAGGTGAAAAAGTTCATACTAATATCCCATTAAACTTCATCGGTGAATCTGCTGCAGTTAAAGAAGGAGCTATCTTAGATGAACATTTAAAAGATATTGAAGTTAAATGTTTACCAACTGATTTAGTTGATGCATTTGATGTTGATTTATCAGCTTTAGTTAATATGGGTGACTCAATTAGAGTTTCTGATTTAGCTATCGATGTTAAATATAACGTTTTAACTAAATTAGATGATGTTGTAGTTACTGCTGCAAAACCAGCTAAAATAGAAGTTATTGAAGATTCTGCTCCTGAAGCTCCTGTTATGGAAGGTCAAGAAGAAAAAGCATAATTAAAAATTCACAAAAAAGATATTTTGACTATAATCAAAGTATCTTTTTTTTTTACTATTAATATATAAGAATGAAAATTAAAATTTTTTGATCTGAAGAGAATACAACTGAATTACTAAATAAGGTTCAAATTTCTTTAGAAGAACTTGGTTTAGTAGATTTTATCAAAGTAGAAGTTACTCAAGATGAGTCTTTAAAGAATGAACTCAATATAACAAAAGAACCTGCTTTAATTATTGAAGAGGAAGCTATTGATTTTAAAGATACAATCTTTGAATGAATTATACCTGAATCAGAAGAAATTAAATCAATGTTTATAAGTATTATTTGAGGTTGACAAGGTTGAGGTTGTTGAAGCAAAGATGATGATGGTTCTTGTGGAACTGGGTGTGCTTGTTAGTAATTATAAACTAAAAAAAAATATTGAAGTTAACTTCAATATTTTTTTTAGTTTATAATATTTGCTTCATCACTTATAACTGCGTCTTTTTTTATCGGTTGATCAGATTTTTTAACAATTGTATAATTATTAGTATAAATCAATTTATTATTAATATCATAATATTTAACGTTATATACATTTGATCAATTAGCTAATGTATTAAATCTTTCAAATGCATAATATCTCCATGTACCATATGCTGTACTATAAGATTTTAATTGATAACCATTTATTTTTACAACAGCAACATCTTTATTAAGAACTTTACCTTTAATAGTTATTTCAGAATTTTTTGTTGAAAAAGTAGTGAAATTACTTGGTTCAGTAAATGTAAATTGACTTGCATCAACATCATTATATGTTTTCACATTTCAAAAATTACTTCATCTTCAAGCATTCTCAGCTCCATTATAATAAAGTGTAATTAATTTTTTTTCTAGTATATCACCTGCATCATCATATGCTCTAAAAACTAAATCGTTTTGTTGAGAATTTGTATCTACTCATTCAAATAGAAATGTTTTATTCTCAATATTTATTTTTGATTCTTTTCAATTCATTGTAATTTTTACAATTGTTTCATCTCCAAACTTTCCTGTAATATCTAAAGTATCTGACGAAATATTTGCTTCATCTTCTATATTATCAAATATTAATACTCTTGTAGAATTTGATACTCATTTAAAATCTGTTTGAGAAGTTGATTCTTCTTCAGATTCTACCATATTTAGGTATTTATCTCCATTGTTTAATACATACCAATCATCATTTTTAAATAAATCATCAATATCTGTTTTTAATGATTTCATATCTAACTCAGAATCATTCGCATCAAGACGAGAAATAGATATTTTTTCACCTGGTAATAATAAAATATTTTGGTCTGCTAGATTTAATACTTCAACTATTCCATTTAATGAATAAATAGTAGTTGCCATTTCATTTTGATCTAGAGAGACATGAGTATTTTCTCACATTTTAATACTTGCAAATTTAGAATTTATATCAAGGTTTCCACTTGTATTAAACCAAACTTTTCAAGAAGTATGTGTAAAACTTCAATTTTCATTATATTTAATTTCTCATAATTTTCATAAACGAGCATTTCATAAATTCGGTATATCCAAAGATAAACTTCATTCTTTTACTATGAGTTGTTCTCATTTAAATAATGATATATTTTCACTCACTACTACTTTATCTTGTCATGGATATATAACGTA
Organism: Candidatus Altimarinota bacterium; assembly: GCA_034111025.1. Lineage (GTDB taxonomy): Bacteria > Patescibacteriota > Gracilibacteria > BD1-5 > UBA6164 > CAJXJP01. The sequence goes on from JAWUYB010000047.1 coordinate 18,615, forward strand.
ACTTTGTGTATTTGAAGTATCCATCATTATACCAATTCATACTTGATTTTCTGATTGATTCTTTGTTGGTGTTGAATCTCCTGTAAATATACTAAAGAATAGTATAAGCATAAGTATTCATCCAATAATTGGAACGAGGTAATCTTTTATATTTTTTGCTACAGGATTTCTTCTTCTACTCATTTGTATTACATTAGTATTAATATAACTTATAATAAATATTATTTGAAAAAAAACAATACAAAATACAGTTTTCCCTAAATTTAGTTAATAAATAAAACCATAAAAATATCTATAGTACATTGAAAAGATTTACATTTTTTTTGAGTTTTTGTAAACATTCCTATAATAATCTCACATTACAGAATTATATTTTTAAAAGTCAACTGTATGAAAAAATTTATTGCATTAATTGCTATGTTATCTGTTGCATTTTTAGCGTCTTGTACTAAAGAAGAAGTTACTACTCAAGATCCTGCCGTTGTTAAAACTCCTGTAGTTGAAGGTACTGAAGAAATGGTTGAAGAAGTTATGGAAGAAGCTACTGAAATGACTGAAAAAATTATGAAAGAAGCTGCTGAAGGTACTGAAGCTGCTGAAAATATGGTTGAAGAAGCTACTGAAATGACTGAAAAAGTTATGAAAGAAGCTGCTGAAGCTATTGAAGGTACTGAAGAAATGGTTAAATAATCATTTTCATTAAAAAAAGCTGACTCTAATCGAGTCAACTTTTTTTTATTATTTTTATCTCAATTTTTTGAAATGAATTCATAGTTATGATATAATAACTATGAATTTATTTTTTTATAGGAAAAAATGCCAGAAAGTATATTTATATTAAAAATATTTCAATGATTGGATAATCTAGTTATCAAAAATATTATTAGTAATTGTGAATCAAGAGAATACAAAGATTGAGAAATGATAATCATGGAAGGTGAAGATTCTAATTGAGAAGGATATATTTTAAAAAACTGAAGAGTTTCAGTAAGTATTTGATGAAATCATATTGTTGATCTATCTTCATGAGATATTTTTGGTGAAATTGCTTTACTTAATGAAGAAGAAAGAACTGCTACAGTCTATTCACAATGAGATATAGAAGTAATAGTTCTAAGATTACCTGATATTATTAAAATGATTAGCCTCGATGATACTATCAATAAAACAGTTATTGAAAGAATCGAAGAAAATTTAGAAAGATAAGACAATAAAAAAGACAGTTTATTTGAACTGTCTTTTTATTTAGTAATAATTCTTAAATTCTTTTTTCATTTTTGAAGTAATAATGAACCGTTAATTAAGAAATCTGATGAAAAATCATATTTCATATCACTAATTTTTTCACTATTAATTGAAATAGCTCCTGATTGAACAGCATTTCTTGCTTCTGAGTTTGATTTAGATAACCCAGAAGCTACGATTAATTCAAATAAATTTTGTTCTGTATAATTTAAACCTCACATAGCGTTTTGATATGTAGCTAGATCCTCTTCTGGTAATCCAGATAATTCTTCTACCTTATTTCATCTCCCAAACATAAATTCTGTGATTTGATTAGCTAGTTCAGCTTCACGAGTTCCATGAATGATTTCAACAACTTTGAAAGCTAACATTTTTTGGCCAGCTCTTAACTCTGGTTCTTTCATGTGATTTTCTACAATAGTATCTACTTCTCCAGTTTCTATAAGTGTTAACATTTTCATAAAACGAGCAATATCTTGATCAGTCGTATTCATAAAGTATTGATAAATAAAATATGGTGAAGTTTTATTTTTATCTAAAAATATTGCATTCCCTTCTGATTTACCAAATTTTTTCCCAGAAGCATCTGTAATTAATGGCCATGTTAATGCATAACTATTCCCGTCATATTTTTTTCTAATCAGTTCTGTACCAGTAACAAGGTTTCCCCATTGATCTTGACCTCCAATTTGCAGTATTACATTTGAATCTTGAAATAGTCTACATGCATCATATCATTGTAATAATTGATATGAAAACTCAGTATATGATATTGATTGATGGGGGTCTTCGATTCTCTTTTTTACCGTATCTTTACTCATCATAACATTTACTGTCATGTATTTTCCTACTTCTCTCAAAAAATCTAAAAAATTCATATTTTCAAAGTATAATTTATTGATAATGAATTCATATTTTAAATCATCTCCAGTAAAATTTTTTAAATTTTCAGCTAACTGAGCAATCTGATTAGAAATAGATTTTTGATTGTTATCCAAATCATCTACAGATAAGAAATCTCTCTCTGCATTTTTTCAACCTGGATCTCAAATCATACCCGTAGCACCTCATGTAAGAGCTATGTAAGTGTTTCATCTTCTCATTAGATGCATGGATACCATAAAACCTATAAAGTTCCCTAAATGGAGAGAATCTGCTGTTGGATCAAAACCACAATAAAATTTTGCATTTCCTTCATCTATGAGTTTAAAAATTTCATCATTAGTATTTTGATATAATAAACCTCTATCTTCTAACTCTTGTTTAATGGGTTTCATTGTATTAATTATTTTTTCTAAATATTAAAAACTAGAAATATAATAGACAAAAAAAGCATTATTACAATAAAAATATTTGATTTTTCCTTTAAAAATGTTATTTTAATTAATAAATAATTCCTATCTATTGTAAATGACTTTTTGAAATAGAGTAGAGTGGTTCAATATACAGCCAAATGACTTATGAAAATCACAGTGTCCTTTTTGCAATATATCTCTTACTCCTTTAGTAAAAGAATTTACTTATTGGTTTATCTGCAATAATAAATATCCTTATGGTAATAAAGAAAAAAATTTATTACTCATACCAAAGAGACATGTAAAATATTCTCATGAGTTAAGGTCTGAAGAATGGTGAGATTTAGAAAAAGCATATAAATTTATACACGAATATTTTTGAAAAGAAGATTTTTTTTCATTTATGAGAGAAAGTTCGACATGAAGGAGTCTAGAGCATTTACATTACCATTTTCTCCCTGGATTTATATCTGGAGGTGACGTTGAGCATATTTTAGAAAAACAATAACATATTAATTATGAGAAATGTTGAAATTTCAAAATTATTTTGATCTAAATGTAGAACCAAATTATTAGAGAAATTTTTTCTTGAATATGAATCTGGTAACAATAAGTGATTTCATATGAGGGGTCTTGCTCGTGAATTAGATGAACAAATTAACTCAATAAAAAGAGAATTAGATAATCTAACAGAATTATGACTATTAAAGCATAGAACTGAATTAAAAAAGAAAATATTTTTTATTAATCATAACTTTATTCTTCTTGATGAATTTATTTGAGTATTCATCAAGGTTTACAATCCAATGGAAAAAGTAAAAGAATATTTTAAGAATAAACTAGATTTAGAATTAGTTATATTAAATGATTCTATTAAGTATAAACTTCTAAAACCTGGAAAAAGTATTCTTGATATATTTTTAATTTGAGAAATTGATAAAGATAACTTTAACGCATTTCTCGCTTCTGTATTTTATGGAAGAAAAATAAAATATGCAATAATTTCTACAGAAGATTTCTATCATAGATTAGAATTTTGAGACAAATTAATAAAAAATATATTAACAGAACCTGGGAATATATATCTAAGAGATAATTTGAAAATTAAACAAAAATTAGAAATAAAATAAAAAATCCTCAGAAAACTGAGGTTTTTTTATATCTTTACAACTCAAACATGATGTTTGAATTGTTGGTGTTTGACTCTATAATAAGTTAAGATTCAAACCATTGCTGCATTATCCATACAATATACAAGTTTTATTGGGTGCATAAATTCAAGTCTTTCTTTTTTACAGAGTTTTGCTATTTCATCTTTCAGTCTATTATTTGCACTCACTCACCCTGCTAGCATGACAGTTTTTACATTTTTTTGTTTTGCAGCTTGTACGAGTTTATAAGCTAGTACTTCTGTAATTGCAGTTTCAAATTCATAGGCAATTTCTTTTTGATCTTCAAAACTCAGTTTTCAGTTTAGTTTTATTCTATTATCTACTTCTCTCTTTACTGAACTTTTTAGTCCTGAGAAAGAAAAATTATGTTCTTTTTTTACTAACCACACTCTAGGAAACATTGTTTTTTCTCAATGTTTTTCTGCTGCAGATTTTTGTGAATGTAAAATTTCTCATTTTTCTATTAATTCTTGTTCATATTCTCCTGCGTATTTTGATATTATTGGCCCACCTGGATACCCAAGTCACATCATTTTAGATACTTTATCAAAAGCTTCTCAACCTGCGTCATCTCATGAACTCCCCAGTTTTTCGAGTTCCCACATAGAATTCATAGAATATATGTCATTATGTCCACCTGAAACAGTTAAACAAATAAGTGGAAATTTTATATCAGTTTCTTTTCTTTCTAGAAAATTAGCAAAAATATGCGCTTCAATATGATTAATTGGAAGGATAGGAATATTTTTCAAAGTTGATAACATCGAAGCAACTGTAGTTCCAGTTAATAATGATGGTAATAATCCAGGATTCGTAGTAACTCAAATATAGTCTATATTATCAAGAGTAACGTCTGCATCATCTAATGATTTTTGCAATACATTAAATATTACATTTGCATGTTCTCTTGCTGCAACTTCAGGTACAACTCAACCTGTTAAATTATGTATTTTAATTTGTGAATCTGTATTCATTGCAAGAAGTTTTTCATCTTCAAAAATAGCAATACTTGTATCATCACAACTGGTTTCAAACGCTAGGATTTTCATAATTTTTTCTTTATTAATTTTGAGTTATTTTATAGAAAAATTCTATTTTCGCAAAACAAAAAAACTTGAGAATTTCTCAAGTTTTTATTTTCTTCTATAGAAATAACATAGTTCTCAACCATTATAGAGTTTTCTTTTTTTATAATCTGAAAGATTTATAAAATCATCAAATTCAGCATAACCAGTAATTGGTCCACCCTTTAATTCTGGATTCATTCTAAATATTCTATCTATATTTTTATAAAGACTCGCTATATTATTTTCTTTTAATCTGATATCATATGGAGGATTAGTTACCATCATACCTGATAATCCAGTTTCTAATGCTAACTCTTTGAAATCTTTTACTTCAAAAGTAATACTGTCATCTTGTCCTGCTCTTTTTGCATTTGCTTTTGCTATTTCAATCATTTCTGGATCAATATCTGAGGCAAAAACTTTATATTCTCATTTAAAAGATTTACTATTTGCTAGCTCGATTTCATTTTGAATAATTTCTGAATCTACTAACTCTAAGTCTTCAAAAGCAAACCTTCTATTTAAACCTGGTGCAATATTTCTAGCAATCATAAGTGCTTCTATAGCAAATGTTCCACTCCCACAAAAAGGGTCAAAAAATGTTTCTTTAAACTTCCAATTTGATAATAGAATACAAGCTGCTGCAAGAGATTCTTTAATAGGAGCTTCTCAAGCTTCTAATCTATAACCTCTCATATGTAATGCTTTCCCTGTTGTATCTAACATTACTCTGAGTTTATTATCAACTAGTAATATTAAAATACCCATTTTTTCTAGTTCATTGTCTTCTAAAACAGTTTGATTCGTTCATCCTGTTAATGATTTAGCAATTGCTTTTTTACAAATACCTTGAATAGTTGGAACAGCTCATAATTCACTACGTAGTGAAGTTGCTTTCACTATGATTGGAAAATTTTGTGTAAAGTATTTTTTCCAATTAATTTCGTTCACTGTGTCAAATAATGTATCAAAATCTGTTACATCTTCTTTTTCAGCTAAAAGCATATAGAGTTTATTCCCTACTCTTGACCAATAATTCATTCTAGGAATCATTTCTGGACCACCAGAAAAAGTTACCAATCTATCTACTACTTCTTCTATTGTTCATCATTGTCTTTGAACTTCTTTTTTTGCAAGAGATTCAACCCCCATAATCGTTGATAATACGTATTTTTGCATTTTAATTTATTTAATTTTAAAATTTTTTACATTATATTTAATAAAAAATATTACACAATAAAAAATTGCTATATTTCCTTATTTAATCGCAATTTTTATAATGTTATTTTTAATTAAAATCTTACAGAAAAAATAAACGGTTTAATATATTATATGAATAATTTTTTAGTTATTTCATTTCTGTCACTGTTTTTATAATTAATTTATGATTATTTTTCATAAGCTTATTATTTCTTTGATCAAAAAGAGATAAATTAACATTTTCTTCAGAAAACTTCTTATTTTTTATTAAATCATTCTTCGAAAAATCAATATCATCTTCAGATATAGTTTGATTTAAAATACCAGTAATAATATAACCAAAACCTTTTCATCTAACTGGATTTATTAATAATTGAAAATTATTACAATCTATATCTTTTTTAAACTTATTTACCACAGGTAAATAGATACAATTTTTATTTTCATTATATGTATATCAAACAGCACTATCCCCATGATGGTTTTTTAACATTAAAAGATCCTAATTCTCAACTTTTTAAAAAACTTTTAATCTCCTTATTCATAATTTATAATAAATATTTTAAAGTAACTTAGATTATATAATCAATATTATTTCTTCTTACACATAAAATACACTCTTTCACTTTGTGCTGTAACCTCACCGTAATGAAAGTCTGTTTTTTCTACTACTTTGAATCATTGAATATTTAGTTCTTTTTCAATTTTTGATATTGGAAATGAGTTTTCTTGAACCATTTCAGTAAATAAATCATATCTACCATCATCTGCTTTTTCATATATTTTAACTAACCACTCAAACATTCATGGTTTTTTAAACATTTCCATACAAACATTATTATCTCAAAATGTATAAAATTGTGCAAATTCTTTTGTAATGTTTTCAAATTCAAAGAGTGTTACTATATCAAAAACTAATAATCAATCTTTTTCTAAATGATTATTTGCTTGAGTAAAGAATTTTTGCCAATCTTTCCAAGTGAGTAGATGACAAATGGAATTATAATTACACAAGATAACATCGTATTTTTTTCATAAATCAAAATCAGTCATATCTCATAGGATAAGTTCTGATCATTTTTTCATGTTAATTTTAGCTTTATTTAACATGTTTTGATTAATATCCAAACCTGTTACATTATATCATTTTTCTTGTAATGCAGATCCAACTGTTCCTGTACCACAAGCAACTTCAAGTATATTTTTTGTACCAATTTTATGCTCTTCTATTACATCTTTTGTCAAGAATTCTACTTCATCCTCCAATGGACTATTAATTCCTCTTACTATTTCATCATAGTATTTTAAAAATTTATCGTAAGTTTTCATATTTATTTTAAATTATTTATTTTTACATTCATCACATAACCCATTTAATAAAAATGAATGATTCACAATAGTAATGTTTTCTTGTTTTTCTAATTTTTGTAATTCTTTCGTGAAAAAACATCAAATATTTATTTTTTTTCAGCATGAATTACACAAAAAATGATGATGGTGATGATTTTCTAATGAATATCTCTTTTCTCAAGACTTATCAAAATCTTCAATCACTTCTCAATTAATGGTAATTTTTTCGAGATTTCTATAAACGGTAGTTTTATCCATATCTCAAGATAGTTTTTCAAAAATTTCACTTGCAGTAATACCACAATGATATTTTTTAATGATTTCTAATATTTTATCTATATTTTTCATAAAATTATTTATTTTTTATTTTATCTAAAAAATTTACTAAATCTTTTTTAAGTTTTGCTGTTAATTCTATTTTTTTATTCCTACCATAATGAAAAAATTCAATTTTCCACGCATGTAAAGCTTGTCTATTTAACCCATATACTCTTGAAAAATATGCATTGCTTTGTTTATCTCAATATGATCTATCGCAAATAATTGGATTTCATAAAGCAGCCATATGAACTCTTATTTGATGCATTCTCCCTGTTTCAATTTGAACCTCAACTTCTGATAATATTATATCTCATTTCGGTCATTTTACTATATGTTCTGCTATTTTTTTATAATGTGATATTGCAGTTTGTCCTGACTCTGATACTTGTACTTTTGCTTCATTCTTAGCATTTTCAATTCTTAATAGTTTTTTTGTTATAGTTCATGAATCTCTTGATAATTTTCATAAAACTACTGCATAATATGTTTTTTTCACTTTTTCATGTGATTTAAAATCATTTACCAATCTTGATAAAATATCTTTCTTCTTAGCAATCATTAATATCCCAGAAGTATCTCGATCAATTCTATGAATAAGTGATGGTTTAAAAGTCAATGAGTTAAGTTTATCACCTAAATAGTCTTGTACTTGTGCAATAATATTTGTTTCTTTTGTTTTATGATCTCCTGGGTGAACATTTATCCCAGAAATTTTGTTAATAATAAATAAATCTGAATCTTCAAATACAATATCTGCTTTATCAAATTTAATTCTTTCTCATTCTTCTGGTAAATTTGTATTTTCTTTTACTTGTTGTAGTTCTTTAAAATCAACATCTGTAAGAAATATTTTTATTTCATCTCATATTTGTATTTTATATTCATTATCTCTTTTTTTAAATTTTCACTCTGATCAATCAAATTTGATTTTAATTTTATCTTTTCTATTAAATTTAAATATAAGTGTTTTTGAAGCATTTGGGAGAAGTTTTTTCAAAAATTTATCAAGTCTTTGATTTGCATCATTTTCAGTAATTGTGAATTGTTTCATTCATATTTTTTAGCAATAAATTGCCAGAATTATATAAAAAAATGTAAAAATTGCAAAAATAAAAAAATCCAGAATTTATCGAGATTTTTATTGAAATACAGCGAAATCAAATGCTTGATTCGTTGATAATTGAGGAACTTTTATATCCATGGTTTTTTTATAACCATATGATTTTCATTCAGTTTTAATTTGTGAATACCTTCATGGAACATCAACAGGAGTTGGTCAACTATTTTTAAAACTAATTTGATACTCTAAATATGGTATTATTCATCATGCATTATCTTCTAAAGTATTTACTATAGACATCTTTAATACAGGTCTAGAATTAATTCATATTCAACTACATAATCATCATGAATTAGCAAAATATTGCTGAACAGTACATGCAGTTCCATCTAATGCAATACCATTTAATCAACCTATATTAAGGACTGTTCAAGCATTTATATCATCAGAAGTAATATAGTTATGATTACTGAATGAACCACTTACATTTAATACTACAGGATTTGCAGTCGGTAGAGTATTATCTAATCAACTCAATATCCAGTTTACAATTATATGATTTGATCAACTCAAAGATTTAGGTCCAGTTCATTCAATATCAGGAACTCTAAATGTAATCTCTGTTTGCCCAAAATCAATAGAACTTATTTTTGCTCATGCATTATCTGTTAAAGATAATTGTATTGGAGTATTTGCATCAAACATATTCCAGTCTTTATCACTTTGTTGAGTATTTCATTCTCCTAATGGTGGAATAGTATCTGTCATTGATATTAAATCATATTTCGAACCTGTTGCTCATGCTGACATTATTGTATTTCTTCAGTATCAATCTTCAATTTGTTGAGAAAGTTCCCATAGGCTTTCCTCTATTCAACTGTAAGCATGATAATATGCTGCAGATCAATTTTCTACATCTTTTACATTACGTGAAAATGGAATAATAAATTCTAATATAAGCAATGCAATAAGACTAATAACTACTGTTATTCACATTGCTAATACTATAGAGAATCATTGATTTGATGTTTTATTTTCTTTCATATTCTAACGGGTAAATATATCAGTTAAATTTATAGTCGTTGCTACTTTATATTCCTTAGGTGTTCATTTTATTTTTTTTCTATCTTTCCATGCTGGCATAATTCATAATTGAACCCTTACATATTCTGAAACATTTTTGTCTTCGTCAGCAATTTTCCATCACCTACCAGTATCAACATTAGGATGTGGAAAAACTTTGAATTCTGTAACATGCATATTGTCTGGGAATAGATTTTGCCAGTATAGATCAAGATTACTATATGAACCCGCTATTATATCTCAGGAAATGAAATCTGGAGAAATAACCCAAGTATCTATAACTCCATCATATTCTGTAGAATCCAATGTTCCATCTATGTGATCCATTCACCAATCTCTTCATTCTAATTTTAAATATTGAATAGTTCATAAACAACCACTTCATGTATATGTAGATCATCCATCTGCAGTTATACAGTCTGATGTATCTGGTCTATCAGGATCTTTTATAACATTATATCTGAAAAATGTCCTTTGTCTTTTGACTCAGTTAATAAGATATAATTCTTTTGTATCAGATCATAAAATAAATACATCTGGTCAATCACCTAAAAATTCATCATCATCATCTCATATAGGATTACCGTTTCAATCTTCATCTCATCAATCTCAATCATTATTAGAGTTATAGTCTATAAACTGAAAACTATATTGTCAATAAGCCTGTGGAAAACCATTAGCAAATGAACCATTTTGATTATAACAACCATCTCAGATAGTTATATTAGGACTTGTACAATAATAAAATGTTGCTGGTCACGGAAATGGAAATGATCCAAAATTAGTTGTAGTTCCAACTATTCAAATTCATGAATAATTTCAAAAACCTGTAGATTGTTCATAATGCCCACTCAAATATGGTGTATTATAAACAGATGATCAAGGTATATATTCATTACGTATTTTTCTTGCAAAATATTCTTCAAAATCTACCGTTCAACCATATTTAATCATTTCAAACAGTTTTTCACTGAAATACAGAGCTTGTTTTTGTGTTTGTGTTTTTTGAATTAAACGTATTTTTCATACTCAAATAGATGCTAATGCTTGAAAAGCAGTGACCATAATAATAGAGACTATTATTACTCATAACAATATTTCAATAAGAGTGAAACCTTTCGTATTTTTTTTCTGTAACATATCTATTATTTTTTGAAAATATAATTAATTAAATCCGCTGGAAATGAAAATATTTTATATAAATTTGGTTTTTTCCAAAAGTATATTGGCCACTTTTTAAAAATGAAAATTAAGGTATTAAAAAAGTAATTATTCTTAACTTTATTATTTTTCATTGAAAATAAAACTTTAAAAGATCTAAAAAAACTTAATATAAAACTCCAAAAAAAAGCTAATATATCAAATACCTTACTATTAATTACTTTTTTTTCAGTCATAATTTTTTATAACAATAAAATCTATTAAAAATATTATATAAACTATTTGCAAAAATATCAAATATTATTAATGTTTTTCTAATTTAAAAAGTAATTCCTCAAACTTATATGAACTATAGATCAAGATGAAAAGAAAGAAAGATAAAATGACTAATGATTAAGTTTTTTAATTTATTTCGTTTTCGAAGTATTTATCTACACTTCTCAGAAAAAATAATATTACTCTGAAATATTTTATTATTTATAAGTTTATTTCAAAATTGGGTAATAAATACTCAAACTCAAAATACTTGGAATAGTTTTACTTCTGTATCTTGAAATATTTGATTTCCCTTTTTTATATGAATTTTACTAATATTTTTCTTTATTTTATCAAAAAAAAATCAAAATAAATTAAAACTTTACTCTAATATTTCATTTCAAAATCATTCATTAATTTGATTTTTTTGAATCTTTATTATTCTAAGTGTAATAATGTCTATTAGTTTTATTCATTGATTTGTAACTTTTTCTCAAAATATTGTTTATTGAAATGGTACAATATTATGATTAACCTCATGAATCATAATTACATTATGATCTTATATGATGAGACAGTACTACAAGAAGAATAACATTGAAATATTTGTAACTGAAACATGAGAAGTAAAAGAAAAAATATCAAATAAGAATAATATGACTTTACCCTTTTAGTAAAAAAATATTTGACTTCTTCATTAAAACAATTATATATATAATAACTATAAAATAAAAAATTTGTGATGAATACAACTACCTTAGATAACACATGTATTATTGAATCTTTTGGTACAATCTTAATCTCTTTATCTGAAAGAGAAAAGAATGTAATAGAAAGAAGAGTTGGTCTGAAATGAGATAGAGAAACATTACAAAATATTGGTTCTTCTTTTTCACCTGCAATTACGAGAGAAAGAGTTAGGCAAATTGAAGACTCAGGAATTAAAAAAATCTGAAGGATTATTAAAACTACTCTTCTCACACAAATTCAAGATAAAGCTAAAGAATTCCTTACAATAAATTGATGAATTTTATCAAAAGAAAAACTTATTAATATTATTATAAAAGATTTACAATTAGACACTACTGTAAATTCATGAATATTAGAAGTAATTATTCAATCTGATTTTGAAATTAAAAAATCAAAACAAAAATTAGGTTGTAAAATATATTTCTTTTTACCAACTATATCTAAAACTACTATAGATATAGTTTATAAAGAATGTATAAAAATATTAAAAAAGAAAAAAGACGTATTAGAACAAAATGTTTTATATGAAACAATTCAAAATAATATAGCAGAAGAAGTAAATTTAACACTTATTAATTCTATACTAGATCTATTTGAAGATATTGTAAAAGGTGAAGAAACTCTCATTGGTTTAACTAAATGGAAAATTCTAAACCCTAAGACTCTAAAAGATAAAGCAATTTATGTTATGAAAAAAGAAAAAGTGCCAATGCATTTTATAGATATTTCAAATAAAATTACTTCATATTTAGGTGAACATGTTAAAGTAAACACTATTCATAATGAATTAATCAGAAATAGTGAATTTGTATTAATTGGTAGAGGTATATATGCATTAAAAGAATGGGGGTTTGTTCCTGGTACTGTTCTAGATGTTATTATTAATGTTCTTCAAACAAATGGTGAAGCTATGAGTACTGAAGATATTACAAAAGAAGTTCTAAAAACAAGAAATGTAAAACAAACAACTATTTACATGAATCTTCAAAACAAATCAGTAGTTCAAAGAGTTGGTCGTAATTACTACCAATTAAAATCAGTATAATTAAAAAAATAAAAAAATCTTGAATTAATTCGAGATTTTTTTTATTTTTTCAACTTTACATTCTCTCCTCTATCTATAAACTAATACAAATAATTAATAAGAATTATAATCATGAAAATTTTTGTATTTGATACGGAAACAACTGGTTTTATAAGTAAAAAAGAAACTGACTTAAATAAACAACCAAAAATAGTACAGTTTGCATGAATACTATGAGATCTCAATAATGGTACATTTGTTGAAGAAAAAAGGGTAAATATATTAATAAATCCCTGAATACCCATTCCATTTTGAGCCTCACAAGTACATCATATATATGATATCGATATAAAAGATGCTCCTGATATTAAACAAGTTATGAATGAAATATTAGAAAATATAAATGAACCTGACCTAATAATTTGACATAATATTGAGTTTGATGAAGATATGGTAAAACTAGAACTTAAAAGAATGCAAAGAGAATATGCATACAAACCTAAACAATCTATTTGTACAATGAAAACAACAGTAGACTACTGTTCAATACAATGAAACTGAGCTAGATTTAAATATCCAAAATTATGAGAGCTTCATAAGAAATTATTCGATCAATATTTTGTATGAGCACATGATGCTATGGTTGATGTAGAAGCAACACTCAGAAGTTTTGTAAAACTTGTTAATCAATGAGTTATTACTCCGATAGAAACAAATGAAGAAGTAATGAGTTTATTTTAATAAAATTATAATAATGACATATCACGATTTAATAAATGTTGAGGAATTTGCTAAAAGAGAATATTTTAATATTGATAGAGGTTGAGTAGCTTTTTACTGTAAAGATTGTAAAAAAATTGTAGAAACAAATAGACCAGATATAAATAATTATACATTTATATGTACTCTTTGTAAAAGTAAAAATGTTGTTATATGAACAGAAGAATGACTAAAAAATAACTACAAAAAAAGATAAAAGTATATAAATGTTTTGACTTTTTATATACATTATATACACTCTTTATATACTAATTAAGTATGTATCTTTAAAACTAATAAAACAACGATGAACAAACAAGATGCATTAAACAATGCGTTAGCAATGATAGAAAAACAATTCTGAAAAGGATCTATCATGAGACTATGAGATAAAGAAGGTGGTCTAGGAATAGAAACTTCTTCTTCAGGTTCTCTTGGACTTGATATTGCCTTAGGTGGTTGATATGCAAAATGAAGAATAGTTGAAATATATGGTCCAGAATCATCTTGAAAAACAACTCTTACACTTCATGCTATTGCAGAAATTCAAAAAGCGTGAGGAACAGCTGCATTTATAGATGCTGAACATGCACTTGATCCATCTTATGCAAGAAAAGTCTGAGTAGATACTGATAACTTAATCATTGCTCAACCAGATTATGGTGAACAAGCATTAGAAATAGTTGACTCACTCGTAAGATCAGCAGCCGTTGATCTTATAGTTGTTGATTCTGTTGCAGCACTTGTACCAAAAGCAGAAATTGAAGGTGATATGGGTGATTCTCATATGGGTCTTCAGGCAAGACTTATGAGTCAAGCTCTGAGAAAAATTACAGGTGTAATTAATAAATCAGGAACAACTGTTATTTTTATCAATCAAATCAGAATGAAAATTGGGGTTATGTTTGGTTCTCCAGAAACTACAACTGGTGGGAATGCTCTAAAGTTCTACGCTTCTCAAAGATTAGATATTAGAAGAAAGGCTAAAATTGAAACTGGTACAGCTATGGACAAAGAAGTACATGGGAATCTTACAAAAGTAAAAGTCATAAAAAACAAAGTTGCCCCTCCTTTCAGAGAAGCAGAATTTGATGTAATGTATAATGAAGGTATTTCAAAAGCTGGTGAAATCTTAGATATAGGTTCAAACTTAGAAGTAGTAAAAAAAGCATGAGCTTTTTACTCTTACTGAGAAACTAGACTAGGACAATGAAGAGAAAAAGCAAAAGCTTTCTTAAAAGAAAATCCTAAATTAGCAGCAGAAATTGAAGAAGTTATTAAAAATAGCATATAAAAAAACCGATTTAAGTCGGTTTTTATGTTTTTACATTGTTATTTACTTACTTGATTTTTTCCAAGAAGCAAATAGCGTCAACAATAATGTAGCACCTGCACTTATACAAATTGTTTGTATCAAGACACCTACTTGTTCAGGTGTAATTTTTGTCAAGTAAGCTAAAAGTATGGCAGAAGCAAATAATATAAATCCTATATGACTTAAATTGCTTGATTGTTTATTGCTAACTTTCAAAAGTATAAATAAACTACCAAATGCAGCTGCAACATAAATTAAAGTAACAGTAGAGAACCCTAATGCACTAACCACATCTGGTTTAATCATAAAAAATAATATGATTACTGCTGCTAAATATGGTAAATTCATTAGTGAAGGTACCAAAAATTGTTTTGTACGAGTCATTATTTATCTCCTAGTTTAATGTTCTCATTACAAATGAGATATAAAATATTATTTATGTCAATAAAATTGAATTAATCTTCTATTAACCTCTTGCCTTTTCCCCATTTTTGCATATATTTGCAAGCAATGACTTTAAAAATTTAGATTAAACAATTAGAATATGAAAATCTCGTATAAAGTATTAGAAAAATACCTATCAAACTTAGGAACTCCTGAAGAAGTAGCTAAAGATTTAGTTATGCATACTGCTGAGGTTGAGGAAATAGTATATGAAGGAAGTAATTTGGAAAAAGTTTTTATTTGAGAAGTAAAAACTTGTGAAAAACATCCTGATTCTGAAAAATTAAACTGTACAACAGTTGAGGTTAATGGAATTATTTATCCTATTGTTTGTGGTGCCCCAAATGTAAAAGCTGGTTTAAAAGTTGCTGTTGCTCTTGTTGGTGCTCAATTAACACCAGAATTCAAAATTGCAAAAACAAAAATCAGAGGTGAAGTTTCAGAAGGTATGATTTGTTCAGAAGATGAATTAGGAATGATAAATGAAAGACAAGAAGGAATACTAGAGCTTCCTTCTAATGCACCATTAGGAATATCAATGAGAGTATATTTAGAAAAAAATGATGCTATTCTAGAAATAGATAATAAAGCTATCAATCATAGACCAGATTTATTCTCACATATTGGTATAGCAAGAGAAGTTGCTGCAATTGCTTGAACTAAATTAGACTATTCTCTTTCAAATAGAGATTTTTCAACTTTAGCAGATTTAGGAATTAATAACGAAATTCCAAATCATGTATCTAGATATAAATGATTAAAAATAGAAAATGTTAAAAATATAGCCAGTCCTGAATATATTAAACAAGTATTAAATTCTGCAGAAATTGCTTCTAAAGGTTTACTTATAGATATATCAAATTATTCTCTTTATTTATACGGTCAACCAACTCACTGTTTCGATGCTGATAAACTAACTGGAACTATAGCTATACGTTTTGCTAAAGATGGTGAAAAATTTACAGCACTCAATGATAGTGAATATAAGTTATCAGGAGATGATATTGTTATTGCTGATGATAATTGAGTAATAGCTCTTGGTTGAATTATTGGTGGAAAAGATTCAGCTGTAAGTGATACTACAAAAAATATTATTGTAGAATCAGCTCATTTTAATCAAGCTATTATTAGAAAATCTGGTAAAAAATTAGGTATTAGAACAGATGCATTAAATGTATTTGAAAAAGATTTAGTTAATGGAATGCAGTTAGCAGGTATGAGTTTAATAGCTAATGAATTAGAATTAAATTTACCCCAATTAAAATTAGTAGCATATACAGATAATTATAAAACTCCTCAAGAAAAAATAACTATAGATTTTGATCAAGAATTTACTCAAAATCTTATTTGAAAAAAATATTCTGAAGAGGAAATATTAAATATTTTAAATAATTTAGGTATAGAAAAAAAATGAGATAAATTATTAATCCCTTTTTGGAGAAAAGATTTAAAATTTAAATCAGATATTGCCGAAGAAATTGCAAGAATTAATGGCTATAATAATGTAGAATCTACTGTACTAAGAATTAATACTTGAGCAGTTATACAAGACAATACTTATAAAATAAAAAATGATTCTAGGAATTTCTTTACAGATAAAGGTTTCTTTGATATGTATACATACTCATTTCTAAATGCTGAATTAATGGAAAAACTAGGTGGGACTACTGAAACCTTAGTACCAATGAAAAATGCTCTAAGTGAAGAATTAACTCATTTAAAATGAAGTCATATTCCAAGTCTTATTGCCTCTCTTGAAAAAAATAAAAGAGAATATAAAGATTTAAATCTCTTTGAAATTGAAAAAGTATTCACAAGAAATGATTCTGATATAACAGAAAATTATTCAATGGCAGCTGTTGTTATGAATAATAGTGATATTATATATTATGATATTCAAAATACACTTTCTGATTTTTTCAGAACAGTATGAGTATTAAACTTTCAATATGATACACTAACTCAATTCCCTACTTTTTCTCATAAAGGGAGAACTGCAAGTATTGTTATTAGATGAAAAGAAATTGGTACAATTTGAGAAATTCATCCTAAATATGCAAATAATTTTGGCTTACAAAAAAGAATTTGATATTTCGAAATAAATATTGATAAACTTGAACAAGCACTTTATTGAAAAGTTAAAGCTCAAGATTTATCAGAATTTCAAGCTAATAATTTTGATTTAAACTTTGTTGTAGATAAATCAACAAAATGAAAAGATATTCAAGCTACAATCGAAAAATCTGATCAAAATCTTATTAAAAAAGTAGAATTAATTGATATATATGAATCAGAAGAAAAGCTTCCTGGAAAAAGAAGTTTAACATTCAAAATTTTTATACAATCAATGGAAAAAACTCTTGATGATAAAGTAAAAAATCAACTTATAGATGAAATAGTTAAAAAAGTATCAAAAAGAGGTTGAGAACTGAGATAATATAGCTAATAAACACTTGAATACAGAAATAGTTAAAAACTTTTGACTATTTCTGTATTTTTTATATAATTCTCGCACGAAGAGAACTGACTTTTATCCCCTATCCTCAATTTGGGAAAAAAGTATGAATTTAAATATTATATTAAACATAATTATATATGCCATTAATTAAGTCAGCAAAAAAAGCATTAAGACAAAACAAGACTAAAAAGTCTAAAAACGATCATTTTAGAAAACTTTATAGAGAAGCTAGAATTTCATTCGAAGCTGCTATTAAAGAAAATGATGCTAAAACAGCTAAAGAAGTTTTCCTGAACACACAAGATAAAGATGGAAAAAACATTAAATCTGGTTTACAATCAATTATTGATAAATTAGTTAAAAAGAATATTATTCACAAAAACAATGCTGCTAGAAAAAAAGCAAAATTTGTGAGAATGTTAAAAGCTGTATCTTAATTTTTTATAAAAAATTTCAGTGAAAGAAAAGAAAAGAATTCTTAATGGAGATATTAGAGCAAGAAACATCCAACTCATTACTGATGATGGAGGAAATCTTGGTGAAATGCATATGAATGATGCAAGAGCTAAGGCAGAAGAACTTGGTTTAGATCTTATGGAAATGTCAAAGAGTTGAGACCTTACGATTATTAAGATGCTTGATTATGGAAAATTTTTGTACAAACAAAAAAAACAAGAGCAACAAAATAAACAAAAGTGAAAAGCTCCAGATTTAAAAACAATTAGAATTACTTTTAAAATCTGAGAACACGATTTAGAAATAAGAAAAAGACAAGCCGAAAGGTTTGCAACAGCACTTCATCCTCTTAAGGTTACTCTGATGTTAAGAGGGAGAGAAAATCAATATGGAGAAATAGCATCTGACAAGATGAATTCTTTTGTTAAAAGTTTAAGTGAAATCTATAAACTTGATGCTCAAGTAAAAAGAAGTGGGAATACTTTCACTGCTATGTTAAAACCAATTAAATAATTTAAAACTAATAATACACTTATGACTTTAAAAACAAGAAAAGGTGTTGCTAAAAGAGTTAAAGTTACTGGAACAGGTAAAATTAAACTTGCTAAAGCATGTAAAAGACATCTATTGAGTGATAAATCTAAAAAAGCTAAAGGAAGATTTAAATACGGTCAAACTGTATCTCCTACTGAAGTTAAAAAAATTAAAGCACAATTACCACACGTTTAGTGAGAAAAGAACAATTTATATTATATACATAATAAATCACAATGGTTAGAGTTAAAAGAGGTCTAATGACTAAAAAAAGACATAAAAAAATGCTCAAAGCTACGAAAGGTTATAGAATGTTAAATTCTAAAGTTTTTTCAAGAGCTAAAAATGCATGGATGAAAGCTGGTACTAATGCTTACATCGGTAGAAAACATAAAAAAAGAAATTTCAGAAAACTATGGACAGTGAGAATAAATATTGCTGCTAGAGATAATGGATTAACTTATTCAAAATTCATAAATGCTATGTATCTTAAAAAAGTTACTTTAAACAGAAAAGTACTTTCAAACTTAGCAATTACAAACGCTTCAGTTTTCACAAACGTAGTTAATTTTGTAAAATAAAAAAAGATTAGATTATTCTAGTCTTTTTTTATTATTTATTTTTCTTATATATCAGCTAAAAAAATAAGTTACTTACAATATTTTAACAGTAACTATAGTTTTTTTTGATATTTATAATAAATATATATAATTCAATACAAGATTTATTTATTAGCTTCAAAATAATCAATATTGGATATATTACATTATCTGCAACATATAAATTATAGAAATAAGCGATAATAAATTATTTCAGTTACAAGATACAAGTATAGATTATACAGGTATTTTCTGAAGTTTAAATAAAAAATTAGATAACAAAAAATGACAAAAAATAATAATTTTATTCAAAAAAAAATAATCTCTGCTATTAAAAAATATCAGAAATTTTTATCACCTGATCATGGTGATCATACACATGAACATGTTCCCTATTGTCAATATTATCCAAGTTGCTCTCAATATAGTATAGAAGCAATAGAAAAGAAATGAGTTATAATTTGATGATTAAAAGCGTTATGGAGAATACTTAGGTGCCAACCTTGGTCAAAAGGTTGATATGACCCAGTTATTCCTGAAGAAAAAAAATCAGAAATAAAATAATATATTAAAATATATTATTTTATTTTTTTACTGTAATTTAAATAAAAAATAAATATGCTCTCTCCCCTATTAGAAAAAATACTAAAATACTTTATATATATATTATTATTTTCATCATTTTTCTTTTTTTCGCATATTCTATATTTACTAGGAATAAATCATGAAATTTCAATATTTTGAATCTGATGATTTGAGTGACTAAAAAGTTTAGTTGTAAGTTTAATATGAATTTTATCTTTTATATTATTATTGATATATGAAGATAAACATGAAAAAGAAAATAATAAATTATGGCTATATGCTTGATGAATAAGTTTAATAATATTTATTTCTAGCCTATTTAGTATATGAAATTGAGATTTTCTATTGTGATTATCAGAAAAGCATCACTGATGATTATATTATCTTTCATTAATTTTTATATTCTTGGCTGTAAGTATTTGATATAATAAATCAGATTATTATAAAACTCTCAATATTATATTTATATTTTTTTGAATTCTTTGATTCTATTGAATCCTACAAAAAATATGACTCGATCCTTTATCTCAATCATATCAAACAAGAGTTTCATTAACAAGAGTTTTTTCTACACTTTGAAATGCGAACTACTTAGCAGGATTATCATTAATACTTCTTCCTTTAACCTTATTATTACAAAATAAATATTATAAATACTGATTATTTATATTTTGTTTCCTTATATTAATACTTTCTGGTAGTTTTTTTTGAATAATATTAGCAACATT
Source organism: Candidatus Altimarinota bacterium (assembly GCA_034111025.1). Lineage (GTDB taxonomy): Bacteria > Patescibacteriota > Gracilibacteria > BD1-5 > UBA6164 > CAJXJP01. Next base: position 39,476 of record JAWUYB010000047.1, read on the forward strand.
ATATTTTATATATTTATCCTATAGAATTAATAAATATATTTTTATATGATTATTAATTTTTGTTTTCACATTTTCTCTACAAGTATTTAACAATTTGTGAATTGAAAAATTATGATCAATGAAAGCAAGACCTTATATTTGGTTATCTACTATGAATAGTATAAATAGCTCTTCTAAGAGTCTTTTAATATGAAATTGACCAGATACATTACAAGAGATTTTTCATCAAAATAAACACGAAAAACTTAATATTTATGAAACACCTAATTATACTGCTGACAGAAGTCATAATATATTCTTAGATTTAATATTTTTTTTCTGATTATTATGATGATGAATAATAATATTCTTTATTATTAAAGCATTATTTATTTCTAAAAATAATAAAATATCTGCTTCAGTTATATTATTCCTATTATTTTTTAGTTTTAATATTCCTGTATCTATTCACTTTGTAATATTAATCATATTATTAGCTTGAGTTTATAAAAAAAATTGGTAATAAAAAAAGAGACTAAGTCTCTTTTTTTTATTGTTCTAACCTTCTTAATTCTCTTTCATTTAAAGCTTTATTAACTATATAATCTTTTCTTTTAAGTACTTTCATTTTTTGTTGTACCCTTACTATATCATTTTCTAATTTTACTTTAAATGTCTTTCTTAAATCTTCATTTACACTATTATCATTTGCTACAGCATATGATGTAGACATAGTATCTATATGTTTCACCATATCTTGCTTTATAGATTTAATCTTCATACTATTATTAATATCTTTCAATAATAAATCTATAGTTTCATTATATTCATCATCAGATTTCACATAAGATACTTGTAATCCATATTTTTGTCTTACTTCTCTTTTATTAGAAATAAATGTTCTTACTCAAGTAATATATTTTTTTGATGTCAGTTTAGTATCTATTATTTGAAATTTTTCAATTCCAGTAATTATTTTTTGTTTAGTATCTAGTGTTCAATCGGTCTTCATTATATTATCTCATATATTACTATTAGTTAAGCTTGTTTTATAAGTTGTTGTTGCAGATTGTCATTTAGAGTATCATCCTCAACCTCCACTACCTCAACCTGATGATTTTTGAACATCTTTAGTTACAGCAAAACTTGTAAGATGATTTACATCGAAACATATTTGTGAATTTTTTATACTTAAATTTCTTGCACTTGAATCAAAGAACCATGAATTATTATCATGAGAAGCATATATTTTTAGTCCTGATACTGAATTTTCACTAGTATCTAAACAAATACGAATAAACTTATCAAAGTTAACTTGATTGTTTGTTGGTATTTCAATTGCTCCAAACACATCTTTATTAATTTTTGATTTAATACTAGATAAAGATGTAATTTTAACTGGTTTTTGAATAATTAAATCACTATTTCATGTATTTGTATCTTTTGGTATAAATACTAATTCTTTTTGAGTATCTGAAATCAGTACTAAATCTTTTATAACTGTAACGTCAACTTTTACAGCTTTATTAACAATAACGATTGATCATGTTGTTGTAGTTCCTGATACGATATTATCTCAAAGATTTTGTTTTACTTCATCTTTTGTTGATTCAATTACTTTTCAAGAATATACATCTTCAAATTCTTCAGATTTTTCTTCTTCTGGAATATTATCTAAATCATCTAATGTATCAATTTTTAAATTTGCATCTTTAAAATGTAATTCACATAAACCTCAACTTTTAAAAGAAAAATTTCAATTACAATCATTAATATTATTATCTAATATTTGTAGAGCATAATCATCAATAAAAAATTGAAGTTCTCAATTATATTCATTGAAAGATACTTTATTATCTAAATCAAAAGTTTTATTTGTACCAAAATTACCATCAACAAGATCAATAGTTTTTAGTAAAATATCATCTCCATCATAAATTTTAAGTATTCTATTCTCAATATTCAATCATTCTACACTTCCATAGATAACCATTGGTTCAGAAGGAAAGCCTGCTGCAAAAACAGAATTTATTCACATACTAATTAGTATTACAAAACTAATTATTGATTTGTTTATTTTTTTCATATTTTTTTAATTAATAATTAGTAAACTAATAAATTAGTGTTCCAAAATCTAAATGATTTTCTAAAGTTTTAGTAAAATTGTCTATTCAAATAGTATAATCTATTGATTGTAGTTCTAGAGTTACAGTATCTCAATCCTGTATATTCTCAGGAGTAATTTTATATGTTCAATCTGTTGTTAGATTAAAATCATTATCCCTAGTTAAATTAAAATTAATATTTCAACTAGTAACTCCAGCGGTAACTCAAGAACCTGTTCCATCAATATTTTCAATTCTATATTTTAATCATTCAGTTACACCTGGTGTAGTGAAATTTAAACTTGTAAGTTCAATTAATGAAGCATCATTAAGACCTGCATCAGTATTAATTCTTAGTTCTGCATTATTCCCTGTGTTTAAACTTTTATTAACACTAGGAACAACTAAGACTTGTTGAATATCAAAATTTGCAGATGTAAAATTTAATGTTTTATTTTCTATTATATTATTTGAATCAATTCATGATATATCTTGAAAATTAACTCATATTATTTGAGCATTGTTCATTAGTTCTCAAATATTTCCATCTCAAATATTATTTGTTGTAATTCTTAGTATATATTCATTATCAACTGCTTGAATATTTACATTATTAAAAGTTATTTTATCTGTAGTTACAATACCTATTGTTCAGTCAGTTCCTTCTCATAATATTAACAATTTAACTGTATCTATTACATTCGTTAAATCTTGACTTGTAGTAAATTCTATTGTTCAAACTACAATATCTTCATTTATAACATTCACATCTAAAGAAAGAATGTCATTAAAATCTCAAGCTAAAATTATTTTATCATTACTATTAGTTTGTGCTTTAGTATCATATAAAATATTTAATTCTCAAGTACTGATTACTTCAGTATCAGTTTTAAACATTACTTCATCTGAGAAAAGACTTTCCTCTCATTTATTATTAATTGCAGATATAATAAAGTAATATTGTGTATCTGCTTCTAATTGATCAATCAATAATGGATTTTCTGTAATATATTCTTTTTTAAATGCCGTTTGTATATCAATTGATGGTGTTTTAGAATAATATATATGGTGTCAGAAAGCATTTTCATCTGTTTCCCAATTTATATTTAAACTTCATGTAGAAGAATTTAATAGAACTACATTCGTTGGAGCATCTAATATTGTTCATGTATTTGTTTCTCCAGAACCAGTATCTTCATCATAACTTAATACAGTACTGAATTCTACAATGCTTGAATTCGCTCACTTCTCTCAATTTGAATCATTAGCATTTACCATCATTAGATACGTAGTTCAACTTTCTAAACTTTCAAAAATAAAAGTATTCTCATTTGAGACACTACCTGATAACAATAATAAATCTAGATTAGATAAAATCTCATCTTCTGATTTTTTTATAATATAAGTATTATATGACTCTGCATCTGTTACTGCATCCCATGATATTGATAAACTTCATGTTGATGAATCTAGCAATTGTATATTAATCGGTGATTCTAATGTTGTTCCCGTATTAGTAGACCCCGTTCAATTATCACAATTCCCTCATAATAAACAATCTAGTTCTCATAATATATCACCTTCTGATTCTTCTGATAACATTGCTGCAGCAACACTAAAATAAAATCATCTGTCAGTATCTGAATTATAATCATCAAAACTGCTAACAAATCAATTTGTAACTGCATAATTTACAAAATCTTCTTGCCAAGTTTCTTCTGTATAGTTTACAACTTTTCACCCAGCAATCATAGTTATTTTAATCATCTCTGATTTTGAAATATTAGCCAATGGATTAAATTCTGTTGAACCTGTACTATAAATTCATTGAGTTACTAAGGCTTCTATATATCCACATGCCCAACTATTTGGTATAGTTGATGAAACATCTGAAAAAATATTTTCACAACTACCATTTGCTGATATTCAAGCAATATTAGCTGTGATTATAGAAAATTCTGCTTTAGTAATACTTGAACCTAGATTATAATCACTTGGATCAGATTGGCTGTTAATAATTCATTTAGCTGCTAAATTATTTGCTGCCATTATTTCATCAGCTGAATATGATCATCCACCTCAATTAGAAGTAGTATCAATATTGATATTTCTTCCTTGGTAACCATTTGTACCTAGAATAAATCCATCATCATTACAGTATGGTAATAAGTTTTGATCATCTAATATAAGAGTATTTCCTTTATCTAGTTTAATATTATAGTTATCATACTTAATATTATTTTTAGGTGTTGCTAATATAGATATATTTGCAGTATATCCTCTAGTTATTAAATGTGGTTCAGTTAAATGTAAGTATAAATTACCATAATTACATTTACTAATATCTCATAACATATTACAACTATTCATTGAGAAAGATTTTTCAACTCCATCAATTTTAACTTTTATGTCAGTAAAGTTATCTGTTATTTTTCATGCATTATTAACTGTTCCTATTAAAGATAGAGTTGCTAATATAGAACTTGTTCCATCATCGTCAGTTCAATTATATTTTGATGTAAAATCAAAGTTTAACAGTTCTGTTTCTACTTTATCTGAGATATTTAGTTCAGTATTTAGATTATCTTTAAATATAATAACTGGATGATTATTATATTTAATTAATTCTCTCCCTAAATTATCTGTAATATTTTGATGTCATGAAACGAGAGTATCATTATTTACAAATACTCAATAAGCTCATCATTCATAAATAAAGTCTTCTGAAACATCTCCACTATTTTTAATAGTATAATTTCCATCTTCTCTAAATTCTTGAGGATGGCCTGGTTCTTTATTAAAAAATAATGTTTCACCACTATATATATGATCTATTGAAACTTCATTACTAAAGTTTTTCTTAAATCACATTGTAGAAAAATCTATAATTTGTGAATAATTTGTTCAATTTAATGAATCTCAAAGATTTGCAGCATTACAATAATCATTTTTTGTAGCAGGAGCATATAAATTCCAACCTGCTTTTAATTCTTTTTGATACAATGTTTGATCAGCAGAAGTAATAGCTGTATATTTTACTTGAATATATATATTTTCACTTCAAAAATTTCTTATAATATATCATTGCATTACTTCATAATCATCTGGATTATTACTCATATCAATCCATTCTCCTCAAACAAGTGTTCTAATAGAAAAACCAGAATCTTCACTAAATATGATAGATTCTATTTTTCTAGGAAAACTAATTAATTTAGTTTCACCAGAGTATATACCAATTGATTGATATTGGTTCGATGACATATTATCAAGTTCTGATTGTTCTTGAGAATTTAAATCTCAGTTTAATAAGTTTAATCCTGATCAAATGACTGCGATACTAGCTGTTGTAGTAAAACCTATTAAAACAATAGCAATAAATATACTTTTAAAATTAAACCTATTTTCCATAGTAATATGAAATTATTAATTAAATATGAATTAATAATAACATAATCAAAGTTATATGTCCTAATATATTTTATTGACATTTATGCTTTATATGAAAATGAGACTAATATTAAATATATTATCCTTATAAATATCTCTTAAAATTAACTTTACAAATATAGATTTTTTCATATAATTCGTGAGCTATTTTAAGGGAGAGTATTGAAAAATATACTTGTTTGACCTTTTTATTATTAAAAAATATATTATGTCGAGAGGAAAAAAATATAACAAAGCTGTTGAATTTATCAACGCTGAAATGGCTTATTCTGTTGAAGAAGCTGTAGATTTACTAGAAAAAACAAATACTGTGAAATTTGACCCTACTGTTGAAATTCACTTTAACTTAAACTTAGAAGTTAAACATGCTGATCAAATCGTTAGATCAACTCTTTCTCTTCCAAATGGTTCAGGTAAAACTGCTAAAGTTTGTGCTTTCACTGATGGTAATGCTGATGAAATCAAAGCTGCTGGAGCAACTATTGCTGGTGGTGTAGAATTAATCGATGATATCGCTCAGGGGAACATTGCTTTAGATTTTGATGTATGTATTGCATCACCTTCAATGATGAGACATTTAGGTAAAATTGCTAGAATTTTAGGACCTAAAGGTCTTATGCCTAATCCTAAAGCTGGTACTGTTGGTCCAGACTTAGTATCAATTGCAAAAGAAATTGCAGGTGGTAAATTCGAATTCAAGACTGATAAACAAGGGAATGTTCATTCAATTTTTGGTAAATTATCTTTCGGTAAAGATAAATTAACTGAAAACTTAGAATGTTTCTTAAAAACTATTGAAGACGTTAAACCTACTGGTTCAAAAGGTAAATATATTAACTCTGTATTCGTTTGTAACGCTATGGGGCCTTCTATTAAATTAGATATGTCTACTGAAGATGTTAAATAATAACTAAAAAATAACTATAAGAAATTATAGTTATTTTTTTGTGTCTAATTTTTGAATAATAAAAAACAAATAAGAAAATTGAACTGCCCCCACTAAAGTATAGTGGAAATAAAAAAGAATTTAATTATTTAAAAGATGATTTCTGTATTGTACAGGAGTCATTTTTTTTCTGTTCCATTGTGGTCTGTTGTTATTATATTCAAACATATATTTATTCA
>JAWUYB010000048.1:0-18853 GCA_034111025.1 Candidatus Altimarinota bacterium
AAAAGTGAAAACAATTGAAAAATTTCTATGACCTGACTTTAAGGTTGTAGCATCAATGGGGCATATTAGAGATTTACCAGTAAAATCTCTTGGGATTGATATTGAAAATGACTTTGCTCCTGCATATGAAATTAATGATGATAAGAAAAAAACTGTAGCATCATTAAAAAAACTTGCTAAAGAAGCCAATGAAATATGGATAGCTACCGATGAAGATCGTGAGTGAGAAGCAATTGGTTGGCATCTTTGTCATACTTTAAAAGTTGACCCAGCTACTACAAAAAGAATAGTGTTTCATGAAATTACAAAAACTGCCATTCAAAAAGCAGTTCAAAATCCTAAAACTATTGATCTTAAATTAGTTGATGCTCAACAGGCTAGAAGATTACTAGATAGACTTGTTTGATATAAGGTTAGTCCTGTTTTATGGAAAAAAATAAGAAAAGGTTTATCTGCATGAAGAGTCCAATCAGTTGCCGTTAAATTAATTGTTGAAAAAGAAAGAGAGATTAATGATTTCAAACCAGAAGAATCTTGGAAAATTTCAGTTGAACTACAATATGGTACATCTAAATTTAAATCTGAACTTCATAAAGTTTCTGAAAAAGTAAAAAAACTAAAATCTAGAGCTGATGTTGAAAAAATATTAGCAACTCTTTATGATACATTAGCTCTAATCAAAGAAGGGAAGACTAAAAAAGATACTTTAGCCTTAACTATTGCATCACCATTAGAATTCAAGCTTGTTGATTCAGTAAAAAAAGATTCTAAAAGATCACCAGGTGCTCCGTTTACAACATCTACTATTCAACAAGAAGGTGCGAGAAAATTTGGTTTTGGTGTTAAGCAAACTATGATGGTTGCTCAAAAACTATATGAAGGTATGGATTTAGGGAATGGTGAAAGAACAGGTCTTATTACGTATATGAGAACTGATAGTGTAAATCTTTCTGATCAAGCAAAAGATCAGGCAAAATCAATGATACAAAGTGATTTTGGAAAACAATATCATGAAGCCAGAGCTTTTAAAACAAAATCTTCTGGTGCTCAAGAAGCTCATGAAGCTATTAGACCAACTGATTTAACAAGAAAACCAGAAAGTCTTGTTTGAGTATTAGATCCACAACAACTAAAACTCTATACTCTTATTTGGAAAAGAACAGTTGCATCACAAATGGCAGATGCTATTGTAGAAGTTACAACTTTTCAATTTTCACCATCTAGAGCAGAAAATCAAACATGGCAAACAAAAGGGGAAGTAATAAAATTTGATGGTTTTATGAAACTCTATATAGAATGAACGGATGATGAACACGATGAAGAAGAAGACTCTGGAGTACTTCCAGCAATTGAAGTTTGAGAATTATTGGAAGCACAACAAATAGATGCAGCACAATTATTCTCTCGTCCTCCAGCTCGTTATACTGAAGCATCACTTGTAAAAAAAATGGAATCAGAAGGTATTTGAAGACCTTCTACTTATGCTCCAACAATATCTACTATTATGGATAGATGATATGTTGAAAAAATAAATAAAAAACATCTTTCACCAACTGATACAGCTTTTACTGTAACTGATTTTCTTGAAAAATATTTTAAGAAAATGATGGAATATAAATTTACAAAAGATGTTGAATTAGATTTTGATAAGATTGCTGAATGAGAAACATCTTATGTATCAATGTTAAATAATTTCTGGAATAATACATTAAAAAAAGATCTAGAAGATGCTTGAGCTAATGCTGAAAAAGTAGTAGAAAAAGTAGGAAAACAATGTCCTAAATGTAATGAAGATTTAATATATAGATTTTCAAAAGCTGGTAAATTTATAGGATGTTCTTGATATCCAGAATGCGATTTTATTGACCAACCAGAAGAAGAAAAAAATGCACTAGACGCTATAAAAGCTAAATACGAATGAAAAGTATGCCCTGATGGAATTGAATGAACTATTGTAGTAAAGACTGGAAGATTTGGACCATTCTTAACTTCTAGTGAATATCCTAAAGTAAAATGGATTTGAAAAATTAAAGATGATAAAGAAGAAAAACTAGAAGCAATTTTAGCTGAAAAATGATTGCTGATAGATGAAGAAACTGGTGAAGAAATGGTATTGAAAAATTCTAAAAGATGACCATTCTTAGCTGCTAAAAACTATCCTGCTGTTAAAATAGCAAAAAACATACCAAAAGAAGTATGGGAAGAACTGAATATAAAACTAGCAGAAGAAAATGCTCAAGAAGAAAATACTGAAGCCTAATTCAAATATAAAAGAGAAATATTTATTTCTCTTTTATATTTGAATTTATATATAATACATCTAAAATATTAATAAAAATATATAATGGTTAAAAATAAAGATAAGACTGAAGAAAGGTATTTAGATTATGTATTGATTTATACAAATACTATTAACGAATATTCTGATGAATTAAAATTACTATGTAAAAAGAAAAGATCTGGAGAAGTGAAGCTATGAAAAAGAAAACATACATACTTTTCGATTAATAATTGAGTTACTATATTAAATAGAAAAAACGATTTAGAAATGAGTTTTTCATTTAATTCTGAAATTAAACTGGTATATTTTGAAAAATATAAACTTCATAATTTTATAGAATCCGATTTAAATGCAAATTGACTGGGTCAAGATTTTCCTAGTAATAAGATAGTAAGAACTGAAGAATACAATAATTGTTTCGAAAAATTATTAAGGTCAGGTATAATTATAAAATCTTGAGAATGATTTATAATTTCAAAAGATGAACTTTATTAGTAATATATTTGCATTCTTTCTTATAATATGTGATAATTATTATAGTTATTTATTAATTATTTATATTATGGTGAAATTTATGAAAAAACATTCTAAGTTTATTAGAAATTGTAGTCATTGGGCAATATTTCTTTTTACTAGTTTAGCTTTAGCTACAAGTATGGCAGATGTATCAGCAAAAAATACTATGAAAATATTAGTTAAATACCCTGAACTTGCTGAACATTCAGTTTTAGTAAATGTAGGATATCTTCCTAGGTTTTAAGCTTTATTAAAGAAAAATTTTGATATTTTAACCTTGTTTATATAATGTGAACAAGGTTATTTTTTTATTGTTAAAAATTATGCTTTTTTGAAGTCTACGAGTCAAAAAATAAAATACTTATAATAAATTATTTTATTTTAAATTATTTAAAAACTAATACAAATGTCAGAATTCCCAAAAAAATACAATCCGAAAGAATTTGAACAAAAATTATATCAAAATTGGGAAAATAATGGTTTATTTAAACCAAGAAAGTCAAGAACTGGTGAACAGTTTTATATTCCAATACCACCACCAAATGTTACTTGAGTCCTACATCTTTGACATGCTTTAACTTCAACTCTTCAAGATATAATGACAAGGTATCATAGAATGAAATGAGATGAAACAGTATGGATTCCAGGTACTGATCATGCTGGTATATCTACTCAAGCGAAAGTTGAACAAAAGTTAGCTTCTCAATGAAAAACAAAACATGATTTATCTCGTGATGATTTTCTTAAGGAATGTTGGTCATGGAAAGATGAACATGCAAGTACAATTACAGATCAATTTAAAAAATTGGGTTCATCTTGTGATTGGTCTAGAGAAAGATTTACACTTGATGAATGATTAAATAAAAGAGTAAATAAAGCTTTTGTAGATTTATATAAAAAAGGACTTATTTATAAAGGTGAATATATGGTTAACTATTCTCCAGCTCTTCAAACAGTTTTATCAGACCAAGAAGTTATTCACAAAGAAGAAAAAGGAAAGATGTATCATATAACTTATTTTGTTGCATGAAGCGATAATGAAGTAGTAATTGCTACAACTAGACCTGAAACATTATTAGGTGATGTTGCTGTTGCGGTGCATCCTAAAGATAAAAGATATAAAAAATTATTAAAAGCAGGTAAAAAACTTGTCTTACCAATTGTTAATAAAGAAATTGATATCATTGCAGATGAAATGGTAGATATGGACTTTGGTACTGGAGCGGTAAAAATAACACCAGCACACGATCCAAACGACTTTGAAGTTGCTAAAAGGCATAATTTACCATTAGATAATATTGTTATTGGAAAAGATGGTAAAATGACTGATAAAACTGGTATTTTTGCATGACAAGATTATTTAACAGCAAGAAATAATGTTGTTGAATTATTGAAAGCAAAATGAAACCTTATAAAAATTGAAGATCATATTTCTAAGGTTGGTTATTGTGAAAGATCATGAGTAAAAGTAGAAACAATTATATCAACACAATGGTTTGTTTCAGTTGAATCACTTGCTAAAAAAGTTATCAAATGATACAAAGCTAAAGAATTTGAAATTATTCCAAAAAAATTCAATAAAACATTTGAAGATTGGATATTTAATCTGAGAGATTGGTGTATATCAAGACAATTATTATGGGGACATCAAATACCAGTTTGGTATGGTCCAGATGAAACTAATTTTTGTGCTGAAAACTTAGAAGATGCAAAAAAACAAGCATTAAAACATTATGGAAAAGAACTTGAGTTAATTCAAGATACTGATGTACTTGATACTTGGTTTTCATCAGGATTATGGCCATTTTCAATTCTAGATTTTAATATGTGGGATGGAGAACAATCAGAAGATTTTAAAAAATTCTACCCAGCATCTGTTTTAGAAACAGGACACGATATTATATTCTTCTGGGTTATTAGAATGTTATTATTCTGATATGAATTCACAGGTCAAACTCCATTCGAAACAATCTATTTACATGGAATGATTAAAGATAAACATGGTGCAAAAATGAGTAAATCAAAAGGGAACTGAATTGACCCTTTAGATATGATTGAAAAATATGGTACTGATGCTTTAAGGCTTACATTAAGTATTTGAAATACCCCTTGAAATGATCTTAAATTCGATGAATGAAATGTAGAACATAATATGCTATTTGTTAATAAATTATGGAATGCATCTCGTTTTGTAAGTGTTAATTTAAGTAAAGAAACTATTGAACTATCATTAGAAAATATTGAATCTGAGTTAGTGAATAATTATGATAATTTAATGTTTCATGAAAAATGGATATTAAGTAGAATTAGAAACTTATCAGATATGGTAACTGATGATATGGAAAAATATAATTTTTCTGAAGCATGAGTTGAATTACAAATTTTTACAAAAAATGAATTTTGTGATTATTACATTGAAGAGTTTAAATTAACAAAAGAAAAATCTATATATGGTGAAAAAGTTATATCTTATGTATTAAATCATTTATTAAGGTTATGGCATCCATATATTCCATTTGTCACTGAAAAAATTTACAATAAGTTAGGATTTGATTGAGATTTAATTATTTCAAAATGGTCAAAAGTTTCTGTAAAATCAGATGAAAAAATTGAAAAAGATAAAAAACTAGTAATGGATATTATTAGAGAAATCAGATCGTTAAGAGCTGATAATAATATTATGCCTAATAAAACTATAGGTTTACAGATATATGCAAAAAATAAAAATGCTGAAGTTATAAATGAAGTTATAGAAGTTATAGCTGGTATTGTAAAAGCTGATACGTTTGAATTAGTAGATACAAAACCAAAAGATGAAAACCTAGCATATTGAATTATTAAAGCATGAGTTGAAGTATTTATTAATACAGATAATGCTTTAGATGTTGAAAAAGAAACAGAAAGACTGAAAGAACAAATATCTGATACAAAAGAGTATATAGCTATTTTAGATAAAAAACTACTTAATGAAGCATTTGTTTCTAAAGCTCCAGAAAAACTCGTAAGAGCTGAAATGGAAAAAAAAGAACAAGCAAAACAAAAGCTAAAAAAATTAGAAGATAAAATTACTAAGTTAAAATAAAAAACAACTCATATGAGTTGTTTTTTATTTTTCAGTTTCAATGCTATTTCTTCAATTTTCTGATGCTCAATTTAATATTTCTGATAATGTAGTTCTTATTTTTCTATTTTATGAAGTTTATTATTTTATTTATTATGCAATTATATACTTTATTATATTACAAATTTAATCTTTAATTAACCTAAATATTACTTGTGACTTTTTTTACTTTTTAATTTACATTTAGTTAAAAAAGAATATATTTATATTAATTAATATTGATTCGTTATATATGAAAAAAATAATTATTACATTATTTGTCCTATTAAATATATTATCATCTAATGTCTATTCAGATTATAATAAAAATTTAGATTCTGACCCCTATTTTATGGAAGATGTTTATAGCTTTATAGAAACTAAAGACATTACTACTAAAAATAAATTGGGATATTGTGAAGAAGTTTATCTCAAGGCTACGAGAAGAAGAGAATATACTCATTATGAAACTAGTAAATGCTCAGAATATTTTATTCAAAAAAATAATGAAGAAATGGCATATATGAAGTATATGTTTAATAATAGAGAACTTTTTTATTAATACTTTTCTACTATTAAAAAATTAATTATTTATTATATAGGATATTAATATATTAATCATTATAGTACTGATATATTTCAACAACTAAATCAATGGGATTAATTATCAATGAACGAGCAGTGTTGCTTTAATTATTATTTTAATTTTTCAAAAAGATATATTATCATAATGTATCTTTTTTTTAATTGCGAAAAATTAAATCTTCACTATACTATCGACAAATTTAAATTTAATTATAAAACTATGAAAATTGGTATTGTTTGATTACCAAATGTAGGGAAATCTACATTATTTAATGCATTAACTAAGAACTATTCAGCTGATGCTCAAAATTTTCCATTTTGTACTATTGAACCAAATACAGGTATAGTAAATGTAAATGATAAAAGATTAGAACAAATTAGAGTTGCTGTAAATTGAGCTAAAGTAATTCCTGCAAATTGTGAATTTATTGATATTGCTGGTATTGTTAAAGGTGCTTCTACTTGAGAAGGTCTTGGTAATAAATTCCTAGCTAATATTAGAGAAGCTGATGCAATCTTACAAGTAGTTAGAATATTTGAAGATGGTGATATTATTCATGTTCATTGAGAAGTTGATCCTAAAGGAGATATCGAAGTAATTAATTCAGAATTAATACTTGCTGATATTGAGACTATTGATAAAAGAGTAATTAAGGATACAAAAAAAGCTAGATCTGATAAAGATGTTGCAAGATCACTTATTGTTTGTGAAAAAGTAAAAGGCTTATTAGAACAAGGTGTTATTGTTAATGATATGAATCTAACAGATGAAGAATTAGAAGATATAGTTGATTTACACCTATTAACAAATAAGAAATTTGTTTATGCTTGTAATGTATCAGAAGATATGATGGATTCATCTGAGGATGAATTAAAAGCTCTAATATGAGTTACTTCAGCTGAAACAAGAGTTGTTCCAGTGTGTGCAAAATTAGAATCAGATATGGTTGAAATGTCAGAAGAAGAAAAGCATGAATTTTTATCAGAAATGGGTCTTATCTCTACAGGATTAGATGATTTAATTAAAGCATCTTATGATGCTCTTGGTTTAGAATATTATTTTACTGCATGAGAACAAGAAGTAAGAGCTTGGACAATCAAAAAAGCTTCTACTGCACCTCAAGCAGCTTGAGTAATTCATACAGATTTCGAAAAAGGTTTTATTAAAGCTGATGTTGTTAATTGGGCTGATATTGTAGAATTGGGTGGTTGGTCAAAAGCAAGAGAAAATTGAAAAGTTTCACTTCAAGGGAAAGATTATACTGTTCAAGATTGAGATGTAATCTTATTTAAATTCAGTAAATAAAAAAACTCAGAAATATTTCTGAGTTTTTTGTTTTATTTAAGATTATATTGTATAATTAAAGTAATAATAAAAAAGGAGAATTTATTATTTGTTTTAATTGGTATGAAAAATACAATAAATAAACCACTAGATTTATCGAATTATCCAGATTTAAAAGATATGCATGAACATGTTTGTATTATTATAGACGGTTCAAAAGAAAAAATTAATAATACGTTTGGTCCTCATATTGACATAGGTGAGAGAGCATGATTATTATTATGACAATGATATATGAAATTATTAACACTAGATGAACTAAAATCTAATTATGTTGAAATTTTAGATCATTTAATAAGACAGAATATGTTTAGTAGTTGAGAATTATTAATTTTATTTGATAAAATTTTAATAAACCTCATAAAAAAAGAATCAGAAAAATAATTTCTGATTCTTTTTATTTTATAATGAAACTTTTTTAAATTTAGCTATATAGAAACCTTCATTTTCTTCTGATGGTAAGAGTCTTAATGTATTTGTAACATCACTTCTGAATATTTGTTTTCCAAATGATTTAATACCAGGACGTGCATATTGAGAATCAATATTTACTGGTATTAATTCCATATCTGGATAGTTAGATAGTATGAAGTGAGTGATTGCTTCATTTTCTTCTGGAGCAAGTGTACATGTAGAATATACAAGTATACCACCAACTTTTAACATAGGAATTATTTCTTCTAAAATTGATTTAGATAATCTATATGCTTTTTTGAAAATTGTTTCACTCCAAAAACCAAATGACTTCTCTTTGTTTAGATTAAATCTACCTTCTGCTGTACAAGGAGCATCAAATAGAATATTATCAAAATATTGAGCTGTATCATCTACGCTCCAACCTTGTAATTCTAAGTATTCACCTAATGGTTTGTGAATTTTTCTCGCATCTGTTTTAAAAACTAGAGATCTTTTTACACCTTGTTTTTTAAGTGTATAATTTAATTTATCAATTCTAATAGCATTATTATCAACTGCAATAATTTCAGAGGTATTCTTAGTAATTGCTGCTATTTGACTGGTTTTACTACCAGGAGC
The DNA here is from genome assembly GCA_034111025.1 of Candidatus Altimarinota bacterium. Classification (GTDB taxonomy): domain Bacteria; phylum Patescibacteriota; class Gracilibacteria; order BD1-5; family UBA6164; genus CAJXJP01. The sequence continues at coordinate 8,863 of JAWUYB010000048.1, forward strand.
TGCTGTTGTATCAAGAATTTTAGTGTTTTCTTTTAAATCCATGAACTGTACAGGTATTTGACTCGCAATTTGTTGAATATATATCTTACCATTTTCAAATAATTCTAATTCCCACAAGTCTTTTTCTGTCCCATTTTCCAAAACATAACAGTTTTCTATATATGGTACTTTGGTTACTTCTAAATTATTTTCTTTTAATAATTCTAATAAGTCTTCTTCATTTGTTTTAATTGTATTTACTCTAAAACTTGTTTTTCTCTTTTCTGTATTATATCATGCTTTAATTATTTCTATATCTTCAGTTGAGTATATTTTTTCTATTCTATCCCAAAACTCTTTTGGTAATGTTTTTGTCATTATATATTTATTATTTATTATTTTTTTGTCAGTATAGATCTTCCATTTCTTGGTTTTTTTCTTGCATATATTTTTTAAATTCAACTCTTTTGTATTTGTATATATATATTCATACTATTGCAAATATAGCTAACATAATACTTCACATATATTCTACTACTATTTCATAATGCTCAGCGAATTGTACTCAAAGAATTACAATTGTAAATGCCCGAATTATTGAACCAATAACATTATAAGTCATAAATCTCATACTATTCATTCACATTGATCAAGCTATAAAAGGCAAAAATGCTCTTGTCATAGGATGAAATTTTCAAAATATTATTCATAATGCTCACCATTTATGGATTCATTTTTTTAAATATTTAACTTCTGTTAGTCATATTCAGAACCACATTCAATATTTTCTAAAAAATGTATCTCCTGAAATTCTACCAAGCATATATCAAACAAAGTTTCATAATATTGCTCAGATTATAGCAACAAGTATTACATATTTTAGATTATCTGTACTAAGTTCTCAAAAGAAACCTCATACTATTAATAAAATATTTTGTCATGGTACAACTACTCATAATACTGGAAATGCTTCTATAAAACTACTTAATCATGCAATAAGATAATTCCATAATCACATTCACTCTATTACAACTTTCATCCATTCAATAAATGATAGTATCCACTCCTTTTTAAATATAGATATAATTGCTAGAGCTAGACTCAAAACAATCAAAGATATATTCAGAATATGAACTATTTTCTGAATTATTTTTTTAATAATTTTTAATATTAAAAATTAATGACCAAATTCTAAGAGAAATTGCTATTTTTACAAGTTATTTTCTTGCATTTTCCTGAATTTCTTTACAATTAATGTGATTTTATATATAAAGAATTTTTATACACATGGATATTTTAAAAAATAGCAGAATTTATATTATTATTTCAATAATATTAGTTCTTATTTCTACTAGCTTTTTAGTTTTTGGAAAACTCAATTTAGGTATTGATATGACGGGAGGTATTTCTATGGAATATGCTTACGAAAATGATGTTAATTTAGAAGAAATAAAAACAAATTTAGCAAATGCAGCTATTGAAGTAAATAAAAATTCTCAAATAATTAATGATACTTCAGCATATTCGATTACATGAGAAAAAGCATTAGGTGTAGTTGTGGGTTTCTATAATAATTCAAATGACTGAATGTCTGCTGATGAAAAAATACAAGCTGATAAGTCATTAGAGTCACATAAAGAAAATATAAGAGCAAAAGCATTAACGATATTGAAAAATCAAGATGATACTATTTCTGAATCAAAATATATTAATATTTGAAAAAGTTTCTGAGATTATATTAAAAATACAGCTATACTTACTTTAGCAATAGCTATAGTTGCAATTGCAATTTATGTAATGCATGCATTTTCATGATCAGCGAGTGGTATTAGTATTGCTTCATTTGCAGTGATTACTATCATTACATTATTTCATGATGTAATTATTTCCACGGGGCTATATATCGTAAGTTGAATATATTTTCCAGAATTTCAAATAGATACATTCTTTATAACGGCATTATTAACGATACTTTGATATTCTATTAATGATACTATTGTTGTATTTGATAGAATTAGATCAAATTTAAAACAATTTGCAGGTAAAAAAGGAAAAGAAGGAAAAGAATTATATGAAATAGTAAATATTTCTATTAATGAAACCGTAGTTAGAAGTATTTATACAAGTATTACTCTATTATTTGTACTTGTTACTATTTTCTTCTTTGGACCAGAATCTATATCAGGATTTATATTGGTTATGATTTTTGGTACTATTATTGGGACGTATTCATCTATATTTATAGCTTCACCATTATTATATTTAGCGAATAAAAATCAAAAATTATCTGTATATAAAAAAATAGAAATTAATCCAGAAGATAAAATAGTTGTTTAATTATATACTCATTAATTATAATCATGAATAAAATAGACTTATGAAGCATTCATTTTGAATGAAAACAACAAGATGAAGTTATTCTTCATTATGCTCATCCATCAAAAATACAAACATATATTGAAATACTTTATGTGATAATTCCTATGTTAATTTCATGATGAATAATAATAGCTCTATTATTCAATAAAATACTTCCTTTAATTCTATGAATTATTTTATTTGTAGTATTTACAACAATTGCATGATTAGCAATCTGATATAAACTCTATAGAGCAAATAATAATTATGTTATTATTACTTCAAAGAGAATATTATTTCACTGAATTGAATGATTATTTAAAGATTACGTAAAAAAAATTAATTATAATAATGTTCGTAATGTAAATTATTTTACACAATCCTTAATTGGAAGAATTTTTAAATATTGAATGCTTGAAATTCAAAGTTCACATTGATGAGAAGGTGATATAACGGTATATCATATTAGAAATGGAAAGTTACTCACTCATTATATAGATAAACTCATTCATTTAAAATCAGAAGAAAGAGATAATTTTTCTCCATTTGATCCTGAATATTTTAAAAATTGGAATAAAAAATAATATGACTAATTATCAAATCCTAAAAAAAATCTTTTCAAATTATATTAAAACAGCAGGAATAACTTCATTTATTTTTACTGTTTTATTTGGTTTATTAGTTTCAGCTGTAGTAATATTTGAACCAGTTATTTTTACAGAAATCATCAAAAAAGTTGAAATATTTTATCAAACAGGAGTATTTGATATAGAACAATTTTTTATATTTGTAATTATATGGTGAGTATTTATACTGTTTTCTATTTTACTACAATATATTTATAGATTTTTACTAGTCTCTAGGCCAGCATTACAAAATCATAAAGATATGTCTCAAGAGTATTCTGAAAAAATAATTTCTATGAGTTATTGAAATTATCTAGAACAAAAAACGGGGTCATTATATAAAATTTTTGATAGATGAAGTACTCAACAATTTCAATTTATATTTTTTATATTTATTGATTTTTTAAAAGGAATATCATGAATTATTTTTATTATTGTCATATTATTTTACATAAATACTAAGATGGCATTAGTTACTCTTTGAATGGTACCAGTTATGTTAATAATGTGAATATATTTTTATAAGAAATTATTTCCAGCTCAAATAGAATTAAATAAAAAATGGGATGATGTTTTTGGTCTATTATGAAATATTATGTCTAATTTTTTCTTAGTTAAATCACTTACCATTGAAAAAACGTTTAAAAAGCAGATGAATACAGAATTAGAAGATTGTAAACAAAAACAACTTATAATTGATAAAGGATGGAGTATTTCAGATATTTATACTGCATCACTTGTGATGATTTCTCGTATATTGGTATTAGGTTTTGGTGTATATTTTTTAATACAATGAGAAATTAGTTTTGCGACTTTATTTTTATTCTTTTCTTATATAGGTTGGATATATTTTCCTTTAGGTATGTTGTTCTGAAGATTAAGAAATGTACAAGAGTGGATTACATCTATTGGAAAATTTTATGAAACTTTTGATAACTTAGAAGCAGATAAGTCAGATAAAAAATGAAATAAAATAACTAATGTACTATGAAAAATAGAATTTAAAGAAGTAAATTTTTGATATAATAACAAAAAAAATATATTAAATAATTTATCTTTCAAAGTAAAAGCTTGAGAAAAAGTCGCTTTAGTTTGAACAACTTGAGCTGGTAAATCTACTATAATTAATTTAATATTAAGATTATGGGATACAAATTCAGGTAAAATAAAACTTGATGGTATAAATATTACTGACATATCAAAAAAATCACTTAGACAACATATATGAGTAGTATCACAAGATAATAGTTTATTTAATATGACTATTAAAGAAAATTTATTATTTGCTAATGCTAAAGCTTCAGATATAAAAATAAAAGAAGCATTATCTCAAGCAGAAGCAAATTTTGTTTATGATTTAGAAAACTGAATCGAAACTGTTATTTGAGAAAGGTGATTAAAATTATCAGGGTGAGAAAAACAAAGATTATCCATTGCTCGTTTATTTCTAAAGAACCCAGAAATTCTTATACTTGATGAAGCAACAAGTGCACTTGATAATAAAACTGAAAAAGCTATTCAAAAAGCATTAGATACATTAATGAAATGAAGAACCTCTATAATAGTTGCACATAGACTCACAACAATTATGGATGTAGATAATATATTATTTATAGAAAATTGAGAAGTATTAGAATCTTGAAATTATAAAGAACTTATCAAATTAGAATGAAAATTTTCTGAATTAGCAAGTTCAAATCATTTAATGATTAATTAATATTTAACTTATTGTAATATGTGTGAATTATGTAATTCAATTAATGATAAATATAGAGTTATTAAATCTACAAAATATAGTTTTTGTATAATATGTAAGGACCCTTTGAAATTATGACATATCATGATTTTACCTAAACGTCATGTTACACAAACAAATATGTCTGACTTAACAGCAGATGAATCAAAAGATATTATTTGATTATTAGATGAAATGCAAGAAGTTATAGAAAATTTAACAGAAGACTCAGCAGTTATTCTTAAAAATAACTGAGTTCATATTACTCAAACACACTTACATTTTCATATATTTCCTAGTAAATGATATTTAAGAAATTTAGTAGGGAATTATGAAAATATTCCAGAAAGAATTTCAATATCTGAAGAAAAATACATAGAAATGAAAAATATTATACAATCGAAATTATTAACTAAATAAATTAAAATGAAGCACCTTTGAATTATAATGGATGGAAATAGAAGATGGGCTAAAAAACGTCTTTTAACTACTATTGCATGACACAAAGCTGGTGTAAATAATGCAGTTAATATAACAAAAATAGCAAAAATTAAATGAATTAAATACTTAACTCTTTGGGCTTTATCTACAGAAAATTTAATTAAAAGAGATGATAATGAAATAAAATGAATTATTAAGCTTATTAATAATATTGAAAATTTACTCTGAGATATGTTACTAGAAGACCTTAGGTTTGAAACAATCTGAGATATATCTAAATTACCTATTGAATCTCAAGAAATATTAGCTAAAATTAAGAATAATACACAAAATAATACTGGTATTACTTTAATATTAGCACTTGTTTATTGATGACAAGATGAAATAATTAGAGCTACAAAAAAAATACTATTAGAATGAATTAATCCTAGTGAATTAACAAAGGAAGAATTTAGAAAATATACTGATACTTGAAAATACCCAATTGTTGATATGATAGTTCGAACTGGTTGAGATAAAAGACATAGTTGATTTATGCTATTTGATAGCGAGTATGCTGAATATTATTTTAGTGAAAAATTATGGCCAGATTATAATGAAGAAGAATTAAACAAGACATTAGATAGTTTTAAAAAATCTAAAAGAAATTTTTGAAAGTAAAAATTAATTATAACAATATGTTTCCATCTTGGTATACAGAATATAGAGATTTAATTGAAAAAAATATTTTTAGTTATTTAGATAAATATATTCAAAAAAATCCATCAAATATATGACTTGAAAATTTTCGTCAAGCACTTTTTTATTCTAATCAATGAGGGAAAAAAATCCGTTGACTATTAGCTTTAGAATTTTATTTATCAATTACTGGTAAAAAAATTATGGATATAAAAGAAGAAGATGATATAATAAAAGTAACTGTTGCTATTGAAATATTACATACATATTCATTGGTACATGATGATCTACCATGTATGGATAATGATGAATTCAGAAGATGATTACAAACATGTTGGAAAAAATATTGAGAATATAATGCAGTATTAGTCTGAGATTTATTGAATACGCTTGCTTATGAGATATTATCTGATATGGATAATAGTGAACATGCTATAGAAATAATTAAATTATTATCTTCACATACTTGATTTAATGGTATGATATGAGGTCAAATAAGTGATATGTACTTTGAGAATGATACAGAAAAATTATCATATTCTGATTTAATTGAACTTCATACTAAAAAAACATGAAAACTTATAAAAGCTTCAGTTTTATGTGGTGTTATTATTGCATGAAAATCTTATAAAACAGATGATTTTATTAGATTCTGAGAAAAAATATGATTAGCCTTTCAAATAAAAGATGATTTATTAGATATTGAATGAACTTTTGAAGAAACATGAAAAAGCGTATGACTAAGAGAATCTGGAGATTTTGAACAAAAATGATTTGTATATTTTATGTGAATTGAAAAGAGTAAAATTGAATTAGCATCTCTCATTATTGACTGTAAAAATATAGCTACAAAACTATGATCTGAAAAATTAGAATTTTTAGTACAATATATTGCAAATAGAAAAAAATAATATTAATCATAATGAAAAATATAAATAAGTTAATAATTTCATTACATTTAATAATTACTAGAGCAGTTATTTGTTATGTTTTTATTTATTCTGATATGCTTGATATAGAAATGAATATTAAATAATAAATAATAAAGAAGATTATGATATAGAACCATCAAATATAAATTCTACAAAAAGAAAGTTGAAAAAATGGAGATAAATTGAACATATAAAAGAAAAACTAAGATTAAGGTTTATTTAACGATTTTTTTTAATGCTTAAAAATTAAAATTTTTATTATTCCATTCTTTCATTTGCTTTTCTTCTATTGAAATAATTAAATTATGCTCTGATTTTTTAATTTCTATAATAGTATTTTTAGTATTTATTTTTCATCATATACTATCACAATATATTTCTAATCAATCAAATCTTCATATATTACTAATAATTATTTTTTCATTTTCATTTAAAACAAGTGAATTAAATCATTTTGGTATATTTACTGCTTTAGTAGTGAGTACTATTGAACTTGTATTATGTCATAATATAGGTCATCATAGAGATTTATTATATGCTGTTGAACCTAATGGTGTTGATATAAGTAATCAATCTCATTTTATGTTAAATGTATTTTTTTCTCATATTTTTATAGAATATTCTCATATTTTTCAAGCACTAGCAGTTATATTTATTTCATTTGTAAATATAGTTGAATATTCTCAATTTATATAAACATCAAATAATGAGTATATATATTCTATATATTTATTATCTTCTAGTATAACAGACTTATCTTGTAATAAAAATCAAGTAGTTCAAAAATTAATTGGAATAAACTTATTTCAATTTTTATGATACCTTTTTATAGCCTCAAGCATTGTACCATCTCAACCTATAATAATATTAAAATTTCATTCTAAACTCTGTATAAAATTATTAAATTCATGAGATAAAATGAAATTTTTTATATTTTCTTGCTTATCATTATATTTATATTCACTATAAAATATAATATGGTTATTAATTTTTTTTTCTAAGTACATAAATCTAAATTATATATAATTTTACTTATTATATAAAAAAAAGAATGTTTTGAAACATTCTTTTTTCTGAATTATTTATTTTTAATAATTTTATCTATTAATCCATACTCTAATGCTTCTTCAGCAGTCATGAAATTATCTCTATCACAATCTTTTTCTACTTGTTCTACTGTTTTACCAGAATGTTTAGCAAGAATTCTATATAATCTATCTCATGTTTTAATTATATGTTCTGCTGCTAATCTAATATCTGTAGCTTGACCTTCTGCTCAACCTAATGGTTGATGAATCATTATTTCACTATGAGGAAGTGAATACCTTTTTCCTGCTTCTCATCCACATAATATAATTGAACCCATTGATGCTGATAATCCCATTGATACAGTATGAACTGGACATGAAATATATTGCATGGTATCATATATTGCTAAACCAGCTGTAACATGACCTCCTGGAGAATTTACATACATTGTAATTGAAGCTTTTGGATCTTGTTTTTCTAAAAATAATAATTGAGCAATAACTGTATTTGCTACCGCACTATCTATTCATTCTCATAGAAATACAACTCTATCTTCTAATAATCTAGAATATATGTCATATGCTCTTTCTCAACTTGGAGTTTTATCAATTACTGTAGGTATAAGAATAGAAGTAATTGGATTTAATTTTTTCTTTTTTCATCTTCAAATAAACATATTATTTCATATTTAATATATAATATACATGAAATTATAAAGTATTTTTTAAAAATACAATTTATTATTTTAAAATTATTACATTTTTTAATTAATATAATATAAAAAACTACTTTACATATATGTAAAGTAGTTTTTTTAGCCATTAATTGCTATTGAGTAAAAATTTATTAACATAAAGTATTACTTTTTATCTTTAATAAGTATGATTAAAAAAGCCTTTACACTTGTAGAACTTATTGTAGTTATTACTATCCTAGCAGTTCTTGCAACTGTAGCCTTTATATCATTTCAATGATATGGACAATCAGCCAGAGACTGAGTAAGACTATCAGATTTAAAAAATATGGAAAAAGTGATTTATCTTTATAAACTTACGAATAATAAATATCCAACTCCAAATAATCCAACAAATATTACATATTCATGATCTATAGCGTGGACACAATGAGTATTCTGACAAACAGCTTATAGTAATAATACTAGTATGAGTAATGTACCAGTTGATCCTACTACATGATTAGAATATCCATATTCTAGAACTGCTAACTGACAAGAATACCAAATAGCTGCAGTGTTAGAAAATCCAAGTGCCTCAAACTCAAGATCACAAACATTTGCATGAACACAAGAAGCAGAAGTATATGTAAGATGAAACTATAATGGTAAGTTCTTAAAAGTAAGAAAAGACGATACTATATATTTACTCTGAGTTCCAAGTATTCTAGCTGCAGAAATTACAAGTGTAGATGTTGATAATATACTTATAGAAATTCTCGCAAATGAAAGACTGGTGTATAACGGACACAAGAACCTTCCTGCAAGTTTTTCATGATCAGTATACAATACCAATCCAACAGATTGATTTGATTTTACACCAAATCAAGTAATATTATTTGAATGAGATATAGATGATTTAGTAAATAATCAAGCAGAGAGAATTACCTTTCTAGATAATTTACAGGCAAACTATATATGATCTGTAATATCTACTGAGACTGATATTTCAGAATTACTTGAAGTAGATTCTAGTTGAAATTGAGAAGCAAGTAATTATGTAGCAAATGTTTTAAATAATACTTTAAAGACTAATATTCCAGTTGTTGCGATCATAAATAATGCAGTCAATAATATTCAATTTTATTCTAATGATTATAGTTATGCAGCCCTCAAGAGCGATGCTACAGTCGTAACATGGTGATATTCTACTTATTGATGAGATTCATCAACGGTGAGTTGAGATTTAGTCAATGTAGAGAGTATAACTTCTAATGCTTATAGTTATGCAGCCCTCAAGACTGACGGTACAGTCGTAACATGGTGAAGCGCTGATAATTGATGAGATTCATCAACGGTGAGTTGAGATTTAGTTAATGTAGAGAGTATAACTTCTAATAATATTGAAGGTAATAGTTATGCAGCCATCAAGACTGACGCTACAGTCGTAACATGGTGAAATGCTGATAATTGATGAGATTCATCAACGGTGAGTTGAGATTTAGTCAATGTAGAGAGTATAACTTCTAATGGTAGTAGT
>JAWUYB010000049.1:0-26774 GCA_034111025.1 Candidatus Altimarinota bacterium
AGGAGTTTGAACATCTAAGAAATCTCTCTCAGTAAACCAATTTCTTGTATGATTTAAAAATTTAGATCTAAATTTTACATTATCTAAAGCTTTTTTTCTTCTTAGATCAATATATCTATGTTTATATCTGATTTCTTCATTCGCTAATTCACCATGATCATCTAAATCAAATGGTGGAGTTTTTGATTTAGAAAGTAATTCAACCTTTGTAGTTATTATTTCAATTTCACCAGTAAGCATATTAGGATTAGCTTGTCCTTCTGGTCTCGTTCTCACTGTACCAGTTATTTTGATAACATATTCACTTCTAAATGTATTAGCTAATTCGTGAGCTTCTTCATTATCTTCTGGATCAAATACAACTTGAGTTAATCCATACCTATCACGCATATCGATAAAAATTATCCCTCCATGATCTCTTCTATTTGAAACCCAAGCTGAAAGAGTTACTTCTTCACCAATATTTTTACTTGATAGTTCATTACATGTATGTGTTCTTAACATAACAATATTTTTTAAATGATAATAATTAAAAAGCACAAAAATATTCTCATATATATAAGAGTATTTTTGTACTTTCGGTTCAAAATTAATTTGAAAGGTGCCACCTAAAGTGTTTCTTTATTTTATTTTTTTTCGAAGTATCTCAATCTTCGCGAGGTTCTAATTAGATATTTATCCTTTCTTCCCCGAAGCTTACAGTTGTTTGCTGTTCAATTGCTTTGAAATTATTATAGTTGTATTTTAAAAAATGCAAGATTATTTTTATATATTATAGCTATCTATTCTCTATATTTTACAAGATAAATATTTAATGTTTTATATTAAATTCAAAACTAAAACTTTTTTAGTACTTTTTTTTGACTCAGTGAAAAAAATAGAGTATCGTATATAAGTAAGAAACAAAACAACTCCAAAATTGAGTTGTAAAAAACAAAAACAAAATTACTTTTTAATATAAGTTAAAATGCCAGCTATCTTTTACGAAATTTTTAACAAACAAATAATTCTAAATACAAATACTATTATTGATTTAGAAAAAGCTTTACACAAATTATTCGAACAACTTCAAGAAGATAAAGATGATGATAATTTGAAAGTTTTAAGAAACAGACTTGAAAGTTTACTTGAAGATAAATCAAGACATGCAAATAAAAAAGCTAGAAAAAGCTTTAGACCCCTTTATGCTATTTTAGAAGAAATCGAAGATTACTTAGAACACTCTGATGAAAAAAGAAGAGAAAAACAAGTATTAGTAGATGTAGTAAAAAAAGTAGAAGATAGATATATTGCATGTAAAAATATCACACCTGAAAAAAGAGATAAATATACAGAAGCTTGTATTAAAAAATCAACAATTGAATATGAAAAAGAATTAATCAAACTTCAAGTTGAATTATTAAAACTTCAAAAACATATCAAAGAAAATAATGAAAAAGTATTAATTATTTTCGAAGGAAGAGATGCTGCTGGTAAAGGTGGAACTATTAAAAGATTTAAAGAATACTTAAATCCTAGAGGTTCTAGAATTGTAGCACTTGAAAAACCTAATGATGTTGAAAAAACTCAATGGTATTTCCAAAGATATATCAATCACTTACCAGCCGGAGGAGAGATGACTTTCTTTGATAGATCTTGGTATAATAGAGGTGGTGTAGAACCAGTAATGGGTTTTGTAAATAGAGATAATTATAATAAATTTTTACAAGATGTACCAAATTTTGAAAAAATGCTTACTGATTCTGGGATGAAAATTATTAAATTTTACTTTTCAGTATGTAAATCTGAACAAGCAAAAAGATTCGAATCTAGAGTATCTAATCCATTAAAACAATTTAAATTATCACCTATTGATCAATTTTCACAACAATTATGGGGAAAATATACTTTAGCTGAATATCATAATTTTAAAAATACTCATTCTGAACACGCTCCATGGACTATTATCAACTCTGATAACAAGAAAAAAGCCAGAATTAATGCAATTAAACATGTATTAAACCAATTTGATTATGCTGAAAAAATCGACTCTAAAGAATTAAAAGTTGATGATGATATTGTTTCAACGGGAAAAGATAAATATAAAGCACTTAAAAAAGAAATTGATGTAGATCAAGATCTATTCACACATTAATAATAAAAAAAACCAACAAATATTTGTTGGTTTTTTTGTACTTAAAATTAGAAATTGAATACGTCAACAACTTTACCATTTACAAGTACATTATCATCTTCTGATAAAATAATTGGTTTATGATAATCATCATTTGATTCAGGAAGAAGATATAAAGCACTTCCTTCTTGTTTATATTTTTTAATAGTTGCAGAATTATTTACAACAAATAAAAATGCATCATTATTATTCAATGAAGTTGCATCTTTTTTTATAAGAATATAACTTCAATTTTCTATATTTTTTCAATTTACTTCATATTTATTCATAGATGTTCATTCTACTTTTAACACAAAGTAATTCTTTTCATCTCATGAAATAATATTTTTTGAAATTGGTAATACTCCATAATCATTCTCTTCAGCATTAGCAAGTGGTGTTCCTGCATTTGCATAACCTAAAATTGGTATATTGAGTGTTGTTTGAAAACCTATAGAATTCCCTAATTTAATAGAACGAAAACCATAACCTCTCGTAATAAAACCTTTTTTTTCTAAAGCTTCTAAATATTGAGTTACCCCTCTCTTAGACTTTTGTCTTAATATTTCTTTTAGTTCTTCAATCGTTGGAGATTTTCAATATTTTGAAATAAATTCAGTGATTGAATCAAGCACATTTTGTTGTTTTTCTGTAAGCATAATTGTAAAATTATTATATACTGTATATAACTAGTATATATATATTTAGTATTAGTCAAATATTTTATTATTATTTTTGATTTTTTATTATACTATGCTACAAATATATGCTAGTTTTATAACTATAAAAAAAGAGTCTCATATGGAAAAAGTGATGAAAATAGATTATAAATATACAGCATTATATAGGATTTAATGAGAAGACTTTGGTATTATTTCTAGGAGATCTAGAAATAAAATTTATAAAATACTTTCATATAATCTTAATAATTTAGCTCAAAACATTTATGTCTTCCAAATGTTCCTGAATATTATAGATTATCTTTTTCTTGAGGAATATCTTCGTACCAAGCAAGTATGGATTGAACTATTACAAGATACTCATTCAACAATGTATTAAGTAAAAATATTATGAAAATGAAAAATATTTATTAATAAGAACGAATATTTAGTTAAATAAATTAAAAAAGAAGATTATAAAATCTTCTTTTTTAATTTATTCTTTATATGGAACGGTTAAAATCTCTTTGGCTTTTCCTCATTAAGTATTTGTTTAATATGTCCTGATATATCACTCATTTTATGCTGTATAACACGTCTTCTGTGAATATTTTTAAACATATAGATTAAACCTTTTCTTAACTTAATCACATGTCTGACTTTTTTACCAGGGACAACTAATAATACACCAATGATCAGTATAAAAACTCCTATAAATAATGACCCTGGGAAAATTGGTAGAATAATAGGTATCACTGAAAATAGAGCTAATAATAGCCCTATGAAAAATCTTATATATATATGTACATTAAAATAGTCTCTTATTTTTTTATGTATTTTATATTCCATAAATACTTGTGTTTGTTTATGTATTTGTTCTCTTTTTATTATTGTACCTATTTTTTCCAAATTAAAAGAAGAAAATATTAATATCTTATTTTTGTTACTCTACAATAAATTATTATATTTTTTATAGATTTATTTTGCATCAATTCAAAAAGTGTATTACAATTATTATATATTTAGTTAATAAGTTAAGCTGATGATCAAAAAACCTAAAAAATTTCTGAAAAAAATGAAAAAAAGAATTCAAAATCCTAAATATGGACATTTCCATATTAGAAAATCTTTAGTAATTGGATTATTATCGAGTTGTGCTATATTATTAAGTAGTACCATAAATAATAGTTATGCTGATAATAATACGAGTTTATTATTAAAAAATCATTTTCAAAAAACTACAGAAGTTGTAGAAAATACTGATAAAATGATGAATGATGTTTTACACTCTATTGAAGCTATTCAAACATTAAAAAATAAATATATTGAGATTATTGAATCTGACTTAAAAGAAAATTTAGGTAAATTATCAAAAGGTGAAATTGCGGCAAAATTATCTATTGTAAGTCAAAAAATTAAAGCTTTTTCTTATGATGAAATCATTACAAATGATAGTAAAAAAGAAAAATTTGCTCAATTATCTGCATTAAAACATGTATTATACTCTATGTATGATAACAATCATTATTCAAAAAATGTAAATTTAGATTCTCTATTAGGTGAATAATTAAAAAACTATAAATAAATATTTATAGTTTTTTAATTTAAATATTTGAGTTTTTAAATATGCAATTATAATAATTTGTATTAATAATAATAAATACATGGCTAAAAAACAAAAAGATATGAGCTGGCTTCTTGAAAATGAAGACAAAGACTCTATTGAAGTAGTAGATTCAAATGGAAATATTTTAATAGATTGAGATACTGTTACAGCTATTAAGGATATCAAAGTAAAAGGTTCAAATGATATTAAAAGGTGAGATAAATTTAAAAATATTAGACTTATTGACGATGTTGAGCTGATCGAATCATGAAAAATGGTGTTAAGAACTGAATTTTTCAAAAAAATATAAAGAATAAAAACAGAAAATATCATTTTTCTGTTTTTTATTCTTTATATTAATATATATAATTATATATAAAATTTATCACCTCATTATTTCTTTCAAATTGAATAATTTTCCATTCTTGTGTATCTCTTTGGTGTGATGATATGTAATTGTTTATATATTTTATCATATTTAATTCTATTGATTTAAGTTTTTCAATTTCTTGAATTAATTGCTGTTGAGAATATTTATATGCATTTACAATAATTTTTGATTTTTGTTGAGAAATATTATATTCATAATTTTGAATATTCTGATGTATACGAATAATTTGTATATTTGATAACTCATAATTTAATACTGGATCTACTTTTTTCATAAATCAGATGTGCTTTTTACTCTTTAGTAAATAATTATACTTAATTTTATTGGTATAATAACTTCTGCGTGCTGGTGTTCCATATATATATATTCTCCCCTCTATTTCAGATTTTTTTAATGTTCTAAAATCTCAATATAATTTCAATTTTTTTCAATCGAATTTAAAGTTTTCTTTTGATTTTAAATCTCAATAGACATAAAGAGTTCCATAAATTTTAGTGTCTCGCTCTACTTTCATATTTCATTCTATTTGAGAATTTCAATAAAGAATAAAATCAGAACCTCATTCAAAATTTCATCATACACTTATACCTGAAGTGATAGTTGATTTTCAATTCAGTATAAGGTCTTCTTGAGTTACTATTTTATTTGCTACTAATTGATTTCAAGTGTAAATATTTTTTGCTGATATTTCTTTATAAATAACCAACTTATTCCCTGCATGAATATCTCATGAAGCGTTAATATTTCATAGTACTTTTACATCATCTCAAAAAATTACATTTCCTTTGACTTCTAAATCATAAGGAATTGTAGTATATGATTGAAAAGTAATATCTCAGTCTACTATAATTTTTTTTCCAATTACTTTCATAGTAGTTTTCTTTTCTATTTTTTCATTTTCCACTGTCACATTTGCATAAGTATTTTGAAACATGAATATGAACAAAAGAAAAAATATAGTGAATAACTTATTTTTTTTCATTATTTTTTGATAATAAATATTTAATATTAAATATATTATAATTAAAAAATAAAAAAAAGATAGCATTCTCTGAAATAAAAAAATAAATACTCTATGAACTTATTTTTTCTTTCTCATTTTTATAAAATCAACAATAGCTAAATACCTACCGTAATCATTTTTTGGTATGTGTAAGTATCTATCTTTAAACTGGTTAAGATATGCTCTTGTTCATCATTGAGCTACCATAAGCCTATAAATAGTCATGATATGTATGAATTGTAATATGCTTTCATTAATAACACCTCCTATTGAAAAGTTCACATAATGGAAACTAAACCAAAATGCAGAACATGATAATAAAACAAGTCTTAATTTAATTTTTTCTAAAAAGAAAAATCAATATGTTCCTAAGCATGATGCTAAAATTGGAAAAATTGAATATATATCTTTATATGTATACATTCATAATATCAATGTAATAAATAATACTCAATAAAATATATGTGTATTTTTTTTGTATTTTATACTCATTAATAATCTCAGTGTTCATACTAAAACCATACCTAATCAAGCATATATTCACATGTAATAAAAATGTACTGCCCAAAATAAATGCGCTACAATAAGGATAACTATAATATTTTTATCATTTTTTTGTAAAAATGCTCAAATAACTGTAATCATACCTAAAATTCAAAACACTTGTCCTATTGGGTTCATCCAAAATATCTCTAAGATTTCATTCATTATTTTTTTATATTGTTTGTTTTCGCCTAAGTAAGTATCTAATTAAAACACATTTAAATACTTATGTCAATTAATAGGCTTTATTAATTGTCACTTTTCCTCTTATAATACGTTACAAACAATATATATTTCAATAATTATAAATAAATGAATCTCTCTTTTATTACTAAGTTTTTCTATAGTGATATTCTATATCCCTAATCAAACATTTGCTTGTTCTTGTATGATGCCTGAATCACCTCAAGAAGAACTCAAAAAAGCAAGTTATGTATTCATTGCATCGGTGGAAGATATATATCAAAAAACATTTATAGAGGAAATATTTGAATGAGAAACTTATTCACATACTAAAAATCAAGTGAGCTTTAGAAATATAACAGATATAAAATGAACATATAATCATAATAATATTATTTGGACCTCTGAAAGTTCTGCTTCTTGTGGGGTAAATTTTCAAAAATGAAAAACATATATTGTTTATGCTTATGAAAATGGAAAAAAAGAAATATGAGTCTCATTATGTTCTAGAACAAATCTCACTGAAAATGCGGATGAAGATTTAGAAGCATTTAAAGATATTATCAACAAAGATACAAATACTGAATTAATAGTCCCTGATCCTAAACAAAAAATAGATATTTTATCAGTAATCTATACATTATTTTGAGTATTATTATCTGTAGTTCTCATTTATAAGTTATGAAAAACAAAAAACACTTAAATTTAAGTGTTTTTTATTTTGAAAAAATTTGGTAAAAATTTCGGAGTCTTTTTAGAATACTCTTCCCAGTTATCTTTCTTTTTATATCTTTCTTCTTTGAGTGGAATTCAAGAAACAAACAGCAATAATCAACTAATCACTAAGAAGGAAATAAGACCAAAAATAGAATTTTGTAATGAAATAATACTCACTCATAACCAAAATACAGATTCTCATAAATAGTTTGGATGTCGAGAATATTTATATAATCATTTTGTGAATATCTTATTTTTTTCTTGCTTTGATAAAATATATTTTTTTAGTTGTAGGTCAGATATAAATTCATATAGGAATCATACTACCATAAAAATAATTCAAATATACGTAAACATATTACCAGATACTCCAGTTGAGAATATAACGAATAATGCCTTAGAAATAATTATTAATAATACTGCCTGTAATAAATATACTTGAAAAAAACTACGAATTTTAAAGTATTTCCATTGTTTTCTCCAAACTGCGTACCTCGAATCTTCTCAAGCTATATAAAATTTTCTTTTTCAAATATGATAGGTTAACCTCATTCACCAAATACAAAATACAATAATAAATATTATTTCAAATGCATTGGTAGAATTTTGTTGAAAAAACAACATTAATGCAACTATCACAAATCCAGTTCACCAAAATATATCAACTATAGAATTATCCTTTATTCTTAAAGATAAAAAAAATAAAAATAAATAACACAGAGTTAATGCTCAAATTATTTCTCACATCTTTATTTTATAAAATTATAAAAACTATAACTTGATAAAGCTACCATTGAACAAGCGAATGTCCCCCATGCAATATCTACGAGTGTAAATTTTAGTGAATAATTTTGAATAAAAGTTAGATTTGTTAAATCATACATACCATAACTTAAAAAACCTATTAATGCTCCATACATTAATATATTTCCATATCATTCAAATTGTAGAGTCACAAAAGTAACTACCAAAATACTAATAACAGCCCAAGCAATTAAACCTGCAGCTAAATTAATTTTTATACTTCCATTTTCCACAGCTACCAAATTTCAAAATTCACGAATAATAAAATCCTTTGTAACAATTCACAACCAAATATAATCGAGTATTAACAAAGTTATAAAACCAACACCATATACTCATGCAATTTTTAGAATCTCCATTTTTCAATAGTCATAAAAATAAAATTTATTTCTTCCATATATCATATTAAGAATTTATGAAAATAACTCAAAAAAATCTTTCCTTATATTATATTTATTTTTTTGTTATGATGATAAAACATGATATACTTATAAATATTATAATATATATATATGTGAATAAAAAATTTTGTTAATAACTGAATAGATACTTCGAAAAAAATATATCAATCTGGAATAGAAACAATGAATAGAGATAAATTAAATTTTATTCAATTTTTTTGACATGCTCTGAAACAAAGTTGCATTTGAGCATACTATGTATTTTTAAAATGAGAAATAGATAGTTTTTTAAAAGCTAATGAAGTTCAATCAGTACAAAATGAAACCTCTAATAAAGTAGCATATTTAATTTGATGATACTATATTAGTCCTGCAACATTGTTAAATTTAAAACAAAAATTAGAGAATGAATGAATTCAAACTGAAATTATTAATCAACGATATTATTCTAAAAAAACTATCACTCAGAACATCCTCTCACTAAAAAATAAACTTAACAACAATCAATGAAAAGATATTGTATTATTTTGATATAGTAGTTGATGAATGATTGCTCATAGAATATGAAAAAAATCTTGATATAAATCTGTAAGTTTTTGATTATCTGAAGACCCAGCAAGAACTATGGTATGAACATTAGTATCTTTAACTGAAGACAAGCAATTAAAAAAAATTGATATTCCAGATTCTTGAACTAATATCATAGAATCTTTTTCAGCAATTGTCCCAAATGATGAAAATATCTGAATAAATACACATAGATTAGAAGAAATTTACTCTCATATGACCATATGAGATCACAAAGTTATTGAAGAAATATCAAAAAATATTTTACAATTATTTAATTCAACAAGGATATAAAAAACTTTATCTATATACAGATAAAGTTTTTATTTTCTAATTTTTTCTGAATAATTTTCATCATCTCAAAATTGTTCTGATAATTCATTAATTTGATAATAATTTCTCGCTTCTTCGAGTGATAATTCAGTATCAATTAGACCTAAATCATAAATAACTTTATCACTATGAGATGGTAATAATGCTTCTATACTCCATGGAATTTTATCTTCTCTTAATTCATTTGCATGATCTAATATACTGGTCGTGCAATTTTGGGTGATAGTATTATAAAATTCTGGTTGATTTCTCAATTCTTCTGCTCTTCTTAACATTGATACAAATAATTTTTGCATCTTTTTTTTATGAGTTTTTATAGGATACATTATTACATCATCTTTACGATGATTTGCTCTGAGTTTTATAAAATCTGTTTCACTTCAAATCATATATACTATCTCATACTCTCTAGTAATTCACTTAAATGGGCTAAAATTTTCTCATTTTTCTTTACGTATTTCAGCTGAAATAACAACATATTCTCAATCTTTAAATCCAAATGAAAACATAGTATGAGCTGGGCCATCATAGTCAGAAAATGGCTCAATGATATAATATAAGCTATCTATATTATCTATATTATAATTTTTACTATAGTAATTTTCTTCATATTCAGTTTCTGAGGAATATGAAAAATCTCTCATATTTTTTATTTTTACACTTGTTCAAGAAAATGATATTTCAGCTAGTGTTTTTTGATCTTTTTCCCAATTTCTTTCTAATGAAGGCTGACGAAAAAATAACACTATAAATATAGTTATAAAAATAATTAATATTATTATACCAAATATTATTTTTTTAGACATAAAAAACTGTTGTTAAAAATATATAGTTCAAGTATATTCATAGAAATAATTTTAACAAAAACATATAAAAAATTATTATTTTATTTTTTAAAATATTTATTTATTATTCTATATATAAATAGAGTTTATAGCTTAAAAAATAGTTTTAAAAATTTTTTTTTGTTTTTTTAAGTTAAATTTAATAAAAATTGTATTATTCTTAGAGAACTCTTACTTTATATATACATTTTTATATTAATAATAAAAACCTAATGAAAATTATTTCTCTTTTATTTATTATGATTTTTATTACTGCTTGTTGAAGTGATAAATCTGAAAAAACTATTCAAAAAACAATTACAAATACTGGATCACAAATACCATCAGATTTAAATGGAACATGAACTACAAAAATTCAAACACCACCAACAAGATGACCAAAGCAAACTTGAAAGGATTTTTCAGTCGATATAAAAACATTACAAGAATTATGAGATATATACTCAATAGAAAAAATCTGACAAATACTTCCAAATCAATCATTAAAAATAAATGCTCAAGTAAGTGGAAATATTTGAAGTATGAGTATAAAAGAATGAGACCCTGTTTTAGAGTGACAAATACTCATTTCTATGACTGATAATTTTAGTAAATATAGTTTAGAGTTAGAAAAATCTCAGATTGATTATGATAGACAAGTTATATCAAAGGATTCTCAAGTACTTTCAATAGATAAAAATATCGATGATACAAAAAGAAACCTGAATGATGCAAAAAGAATTTTTGATAATGCACTTGTTACTGCTGAAGAAAAAAGAAAAATAGCAAAAATAAATTTTGAAAATTCTGATACAACCAATACAAATTCAAAGGCATACTTAGAATTTGAAAAGTCGCAACTTGATTATGAAAATTTATTAAATACCAATAGGCAAACTTTAGAATGATATATTAGAGATGTTCAAAGAGAATATAATAACCTATTTGTAAATTTAAGTAATATAATTAATTTTTGAGAAGATTTATATTGATTAGGTAATAATGATGATTTATCTGATAAAATAAACGATTATTTTTGAACAAAAGATACTATTCAAAAATCTCAGACAAAAAAATATTTATTAGAATTAAGACAATATAACATATATTTAGCTACAATAGAACCTGATAATGTAAGTCAAGAAAATATTCTAGAACTTATGTCTACATATAGAGATTGATATGATATAATTAATAAATTTTTAAATTCACTTGATATTACTTTAAATAACTCTATCAGCTCATTATGATCTCTATCAGAATCTGATATAGATAATTATATTTCGAGAGTGAATAGTTTTCAATCATCAAATCAATGAGACTTATCTAGCTATAATTCATTACTAAAATGAGTAAATAATTTTTTAGAAACATATAAAGAAACAGAACTCATTGCATTAAAAAATCTACAAATAGACAAGAAAATTTTTGAAGATGGCGATTCTAACTCTGATTCTGATTATACTAAAGAGTTAATAAATATAGAAAATGAACTTGCTTCTATTAAGAAATCATATGATTCACTCAAAGCAAACTATGATAATTCATTACAATCAAAAGAAGTTTCTATACGTTCACTTGATAACTCTATAAAATCAGCTAGAAATAATCTCAGAAAATCTCAAATCGAATACAATAAATTAGCTATAACTGCCCCAATTAGATGAATAATTCAATCTATAAAAGTAGATATATGAGAAAATATTACAGCTTGAACTCAAGTAATAAATCTCATATCTAATGATATAACAAAAATAAATATTTCTTTTTCAAACCAAGAAATAGAAAATATTTCAACCTGAGATATAGTAAAAATAGAATATGGGAAAAAAACATATGAGTGAAAAGTATTCTCTATTTCAAGAGTAGCTGATCAAGCATTAAACTATAACGTTCAAGTAAATCTCAATGAAAATATTTGACTCATTTGATGATCTGCAAAAGTATATTTTCAACAAAATATAACAAATATTAATATCCCTCTCAATATTATAGATGTAACATGAGACGATATTTGAACTATAAATACTCTTGTAGAGGGTGTTCTACAAAAAGTAGAAGTTACTTTATGAAAAATATCAGGAAACAATATCGCAATATTATCTCCGCTTGATAATAATATCCAAATAATAATAACTGATATGACAAATTTCAATCCAAATACTCAAAAACTCAATAGCAATAATAAATAAGATCACATATGAAATATCTAAAAAAACTCGAAAAATGATTTTTCCCATTTTGGGTTATAAAATCAAAGATAACTTATCTTATAGCTATAATGATTGCTATTTTTGGTTTTATTGCTTTGAATGCAATCCCAAAAGAAAGTACTCCACAATTAAATCTTCCGCTGATTAGTATTAATACTGTATATGAATGAGCAAGTGCGGTTATAATTGATGCAGAAGTAACAGAAAAAATAGAAGAAGCAATCACTGATATCGAAGCTATTTCTGATATGACATCAAGCTCTTCAGAATGAAGTTCTCGTATTAGTATAACTATATGAGATAATTTTGATATAGATGAAGCACTCGATGAGATCAAAAATGCTGTTGATAGTATCAATCTTCCATCTGCTATTGATGATGATTATCCTATTGTAAGTCAAAGAAGTTTTACTTCCACTGATATTTTTTCAGTTTTATTATACGGAAAAGACTCTGAATTTAGTTTTGAAAATTTACTTGATCTTTCCGCTCAATTACAAAGAAATACCCAGTGAAATTCATGAATCAAAGAAGTTACAATTGACACAAGTACGACATATGACATACGTTTAATCTTTTCAAAAGCAACACTAGATAGTTTGTCAATCAGTTTAAATAGTATATCAAACGCTATTAATAATAATAACATCGATAGTCCTATATGAAGTTATGAACTTGATGGAACCAATTATAGTTATACTCTTGTATGAAAAATAAACAGTATAAATGAATTACTTAATACTCAAATTCCAGTATGAAATACAAATACTTTAATATCGAGTATAGCAACAGTTGAGCTATACTATTGAGAAGAAAGAATAAATAAATACTGAGAATTTAACAAAATATGATATAATTTTATTTCTCTTACATATTCAAAACTTGCATGAGCAAATATATTTGATGTTGCAGAGTCAGCAAAAAAAACTGTTGAATGAGAACTAAAAAAAGATGTCTACTCTGGGCTTGAGTTTAAATATATAGATGATGAATCAGAAGATGTAATAAAAGATTTTTCTGAACTTTCTATATCAGCAATTCAAACTCTTATACTTGTATTTTTTGCACTTGTATTTTTTGTATGAATAAGAGAATCTGTGATAGCAACTCTTATTTTACCACTTGCTTTTCTCCTATGATTTATAGTTGTAAATTATTTATGAGAAACATTTAATAGTCTCACGACTTTTGCTTTTGTACTGGCATTTGGTATTGCTATAGATACAATTATCATCATTATAGAATGAGCATCTGAAAAAGTACGTCAATGATATAATCCAAGGACAGCAGTATTAATAGCACTCAAAGAATATAAATCTCCTGTTATTATTTGAACTCTTACTACCGTTTCAGCGTTTATACCTATTTTAACACTTCCAGGATTATATTGAGTTTTCTTATCATTTATTCCTCTGGTTGTATTTATTATACTTATTTCAACACTATTTGTTGCATTAACTATTGCATGACCTCTATTTATTCTCCTTTCAAAACAAAAGTGAAAATATGAAGTGTTTCATGAAAGAGAAAAAGTAATGTCAAAAGATGAAAAGGAACTTCTAGATTTTGAGCGTGAATGAAAAAAAGAACAAAATGCTTCTGAGTTTTCTCTAAAAGAAAAAATATTTAATGCATATTCTTGAGTATATAAGAAAATATTACAAAAAATCATAAGAAGAAAAAGAAATAGAGTTATTTCCTTTCTCACTCCTATATTTTTATTAGTATGAACTATTATATTTTTAGCATGAAATCTTGGTTTTGAGATTTTTCCTCAATGAGCAAGAGATCAAATTTCAATTAGACTAACAGGACCTCAATGACTCGAACCAAAAGATATCACAAAACAAATAAAATTTGTAGAAGAACTCTATTCAAAAACCTCAGAAGTAGAATACTTTACTCTCAATATTTCAGGAAATAGTATCAATTCTAGTCTCTATCTTATGCCTGTTCTTGAAAGAAAAGATCTATGACTAAGAGAAAATACTATACTTCAAACAGAACTACGTGATGACATAAATTCACAATTTCAATCAGAATGATTTAATGCTTGATCGAGTGGAAGAAGAAGATGACCTTGATCAGTTAACCCGGTATGAGTACAAATAATTGCATCAAATGCAAATCAATATGATACTTTAGTTGAAATTTCATGAGATTTTGAAGATTATCTTTATTCTATAGAAGAAGTTTCTGATGTGAGTGTAAGTGCGTCAAACCCTATTGCTTCAATAGAATTTAGCATAAATCAAGACCAAGCTGATATATTATGAATAACAAAAAGAGAAGTCTTTAGTGCAGTTTCTAGTGCAATTAGATGAAAGAATTCTATCAGTATTAGTTGAACGTCTGATGATAATGATGTAAAACTCTACATAGAGGAGTTTATGGAAAATATATCTCCAAGTGAAATTGAAAATATAAATATTTATGTTTGATGACAAACAATAAAAGCTTGAAATGTTATTGATTATACTATTACAAAAACTTCCCCAACGATAACAAGAGATGATGGGAATATTCAAGTTTCTATTTCAGCAAGCATTATTAGTGGTCAATTTAATAGTGAGGTTCAAGAAAAACTTATAGAATTTGCTTCAAATTATAGTTTTCCAACATGAGTTTCATATAAAGCTGCTTGAGAAAATGAACAAAATTCTGAACTTATTTCCAAAGTACTTGAATGAATATTTATTGCATTTTTCTTTATATTTGCGATACTTGTATATCAATTTAACTCATACTGACAACCACTTGCAATACTCTATTCAGTATTTATGTCACTCAGTTGAGTAATAATATGATTATATGTAACAGGAAATCCCCTCTCTATGCCAGTATGAATTTGATTTATATCTCTGATGTGAATCGTAGTAAATGATGCTATTGTTCTGGTTGATAAGATAAACAAAAATATCCACAAGTGAATGGAATTATCAACAGCTATTGTAGAATGATCTGTATCTCGTTTGAATCCAGTACTTGTTACAACCATCACTACTGTTGCTGGAATACTTCCTATAGCTCTGCAAGATGTATTTTGGTCATGATTATGATTTACAGTAGCATTTGGTTTAGCAACTGGTTCAATTCTCACACTTTTTGTTATTCCCCCACTCTATTATTCTCTTGAATCAAGAAAATATAAAAAAGTAAAAAACGTCTAAATTTAGACGTTTTTTTTGAATTAATAAATCAAAGAGAATATGAATCTGAAGAAAACACATCTGAAATAAATAATGATATTTTATATATCTTTTTGTTATTAATTATATATTATTACACTCACTTATATACATATTATTAATATAGATTATGAATATTTTAAGCGATTCAAAAAATCTCTTAGCTCTGAATAAACCAAAGGGTTATATTGTAACACGTTCCGATGAACATGGACGTAAAACTGTTTATGATTTATTACCCGATTGGGCTTTTGATAATGGTTGGATGCCAATTGGACGTCTTGATTTAGAGTCAAAAGGACTTTTACTATTCACTCAAAATGGCCAAATTGGTAATCAACTCTCAAAACCTGGTGGTTGTGTAAAAATATATGAAATATTTGTCAGAGGTTATGTAACTGATGAACATATCGCTATGGCTTTAAAATGAGTAGATAGCCCACATGGTATACTGAAAGCGCTTGTTGTCGAAAAAATATGAAACGGCTGAGCAAAAACAAAACTGAGAGTACAAATTGATGAAGGAAAAAATAGGCATATTCGTCGTTTATTTGGAGCAATGAAGGATCCTAAATTTGGGACTCCTTTAAAAGTTATGAGTCTAACAAGAGTCAAAATTGGAAGTCTAGAGTTAAATATTGAAAGTGGAACGTGGTCTTATCTTTCAGAAGAAGAAGAAACTAAGTTGCTTAAGAATTAATTTCAATAAAAACTTCTATTAATACCCGTTTTTATCTTCAATTTTGTTTGTAGGTACTAGACAGTCGAGCAAGTTTAAGATTATTGTTGAATATTAGCTTTGGAATGTAAAATAATAATTACATATTTTACTTAAAAGTTTTATATGTAAAATTTATTGATTTTATTTTACCTATAGTTATAATGGGTTAAATTTACTTAAAATATTTGACCAATACTATGAATAACAATAAGCCATATAATAATCTTCCTTTACTTCCAGTCAATTTAGATAAAATAATGACATCTAAAATGTATCAAAAAGTAATTCAAACAAATAAAGAATTAGCAAAATTAAATGGTATAGAATTAATGAATAATAGAAAAATATCTGAAATTTTTCTTCATTCTTTAGTTATTACTGAGTCAATTGATTCTAATATTATAGAAAATATAAATACCACTATTGATTCTGTATCTATATCAAGTGCTATCAAAGATATTAAAGGAAATGAAAAAGAAACACTGAAATATAAAGATGCAATGCTTTATTGATTAGAAGAGCTTAAGAAAAATAATATATTATCATTGAATACAATTATATGAATTCAAGAGAAAATAGAGGATAATAATGCTTGAATAAGAAAAGTCCCTTGAACTAAATTAGAAAATGAAAAAACTTGAGAAATAGTTTATTTCCCACCAGAACCGAACCATCTAGATGCATTATTAAATAATTTAGAAATCTATATCAATAATGATGAATTAGATAATATCGATAATACTATAAAATCAGCTATTATTCATTATCAATTTGAATCAATTCACCCCTTTTTGGACTGAAATTGAAGGACTTGAAGAATAATAATTTTATTATTTTTAATAAAACAAAATCTATTAAGTTTTCCAATCTTATTCATATCATGATATATAAATAAAAATAAAGCTGATTATTATAGATTATTACAGGAAGTAAGAACAAAAAACAATTGGGAAGATTATATATATTATATTTTAGACTGAATTGAAAAACAAGCATCAATTACATGAGAAAAAATATTAAACATAAATAAACTATATAAGGAAAAAAATATAAAAATATGAGATTTTAGTAATTTAAAATGAAAAGAGAAATTACTTGATTTATTATTTCAAAGAATCTATATTTCATTTTGAGAAATACTAAAAAACCTTGAAATTAGTAAACCAACTCTCATTAAAAAACTTGCAGAACTTGAAAATGAATGAATTATTTCAAAATTAAAAGATTGAAAAAATACAATATACTATATTGAAGAGTATTTAAATATATTAAAAGGGTAAATTACTGCTGTGTCTGGCATCGGTTTTAGCTTTTGAAAAAAATGTAATCAAAAAGATAGCTACTTCTAGCTATCTTTAATGTTTTTTGTAAGTTTGGAGGTGCCGTGTATGGATCTAAGTGAACTAATTGAGAGAATTAAATGAGTAAATATTCATATAATAAATAATTTTTACCTATTGATTAATAATTAAAAATAATTAAAATTCATCGGTATTTCTGAATACACTTATTAATAATTCTGAGCATATGAAAATATGGATGTTAAACAAAAAAGAAAACAAAAAAGCCTATTGATGAAAAAGAATTTTAGAGGAAGCTAAAAAAATTAATCTAAATTTAAAATTTATTGCAATTGAAGATATTGAATTAGTTATTGGTAATGAAGGACAAGAAAAATTATATTATAAAAATAAACCTTGTACTCTTCCAGATATAGTATTAGCAAGAAATGATACATCATATCAAATGAAATCTATCATGGATTTTTTAGAACATCAATGAGTGAATTTTATTAATAATACTGTTTCAAGATATCTAGCAAAAGATAAATTTTTATCATTACAAAAATTAGCAAACAATAGTATCCCTGTACCTAAAACTATATTATTAAAATGAATACCAAATATTGACTTCATAGAGACTCAGCTGAGTTATCCAATTATATTAAAAAAAATTGAATGATCTCAATGAAAAGGAATAATAAAAGTTAATAACAGAGAAGACTTAGAAGATATTATAGAAATGTTATCGGATAGTGTTTTTACATTAAACAAAAATGTTATTTTACAAGAATATATATGAGAAAAAGCTGGTCAAGATTTAAGATTTTTTATCGTTGGTTGAAGAATAATTTGATCTATGCTTAGAAAATGAAAAGAAGGAGATTTTAAATCTAATTATTCATGAGGTTGAAATGTTTTCCAACATACTCCTAATGAAAAAGAAGAAATTTTAGCATTAGAGTCTGCAAACATAATTTGATTAGATATAGCGTGAATTGATATACTATTTGATAAAGATAACTGATATAAAATTTGTGAAGTAAACGCTTCACCTTGATTTGAATGACTTGAAGAAGCTACCTGATTAAATATTGCATCAGAAATTATTAATTATATTATTAAGAGATATAATATAAATATAAAATCATAATAAAAACGGCTCAAATAAGCCGTTTTTATGTTTAATATTTAGTTGGAGGTGCCACACACTCAAGCAAGTTTAAAATTATTGTTGAATATTAGCTTTAAAAGGTAATTCTGAAACTAATTATATATTTTAGATGCACCTAAAACTTATATAAGCAATTTATGAAACGAATTAAATAAATCTTTTTCATCATAATAAAAATTGATAATCTTCATAATTTTTAAATTGTTCTAAGTTCCATATTTCTACTCATCCAGTCTTATTTGTATTATGCAATACTTTATTTAACATTTTTTAACATTTTTTCAAAATCAGAATCAATTTTTTGAATTTTATTAAATACATCATATTCTTTAATTGCCTTTTCTTCTGCTTGTTTTTTAGATATTTTTCACTTTCATTCTAAAACTTTAAAATCATTAAAGTCTAAAAATTTATTTACTGATTTTGATAATATTTCCATAGTAAATTCTTTTTTTTGCTCTATTTGATTTTCCATATAATCAAAAAATGATGAAATAATCCTTTCTAATTTTTTAATTTCTTCTTCTTTTAAATAATTCTTAGCAACTTTTATATCAGATTTTAAAACTCTTCATTTCGGAGCATTTTTGAATGAAGTAAGTCACATATGCTCTTGTTCACTATCAACCTCATTGTAAATAATTTCAGCAGCTGTTTTACCTGTAATAGCATAATGAAATTTATTTTGAACTGTAGCATAAAAATCTTTCGTGACATCAGAATTTTTATCATAATCAATACTACACTCTGCAAATATGTCTGTAATTTGTAAATATATTCTTCTTTCACTTGTTCTAATACTTCTAACTCTTTCAAGAAGTTCTTTAAAGTAGTCTTTTCAGAAGTGTTGTCCATTTTTTAATCTATCATCATCCATTATAAATCCTTTAATAATGAATTCTTTTAGTATATTGGTTGCCCATATTCTAAATTGTGTAGCTTTAGATGAATTTACTCTATATCACACAGCTATAATTGCATCAAGGTTATAAAGATTAATTTTATTAGTTTGCGTTTTTCATTCTATAGCTCAATGTTGAGTGGTATTTTCCAAAATGGAAATAGCCTCTTTTTCTTGAAGTTCTCAACTTTCAAATATATTTTTTAAGTGTTTCGATATAGCAGGAACTTGTACTCAAAATAATTCAGACATTCTATCTTGAGTAAGCCATAAAGTTTCATTATTCAAGAAAACCTCTACTTTTACTTTTCAATTTCATCAAGTATATAGTAAAAATTCAGTCATCTGATCTTTAATAGTTAAGGTTTTCATTTTTGAAAAATTATATTTATAATATATACCGATTATATACATTTTCAATAAGACTCCAAATATATTTAGTCCTCCTTAATAGAATAATTAAACCTTACTGCTATGTACGGCATCGGTTTTTAGCTTTTGAAAAATATGTAATCAAAAAGATATCTATAAATAGCTATCTTTAATGTTTTTTGTAAGTTTGGAGGTGCCATACACTCCAGCAAGTTTAAAATTGTTATTGAATATTAGCTTTAGGAGGTAATCCTAAAGCTTTTTCTATCAAAAAAAGTATACATTTTTATATAAGATATTTAAGCTTCATTTCATAAAGTTGAAAAATATCATGTTAATATCATTAATTCATCATATAATTTTTCAATATTTCCTTTCATTGTTGAATCTTCTATATTTTCTATTAATTCACTAATTTTTAAAGTATAGTTCACTAAAAAATCTACTTGCTCTTCATATCAAGCACTAAAATTATCTAAAATTCAAATACCATATTTTTCAATATTTCAAATCATATCTCTTAAATTATCTATTCTATCAGCAAGTGAAATAATCAATGATCTATTTGAAACAGTATCTAAATGTAAAATATATGCTTCTTTCCTTTGTATCCATGAAAGACTCTTATCTTCTTCTGAAACAGACTCTACTAACTCAATAAGCTCATTATCATATAATTCAGTTAATTTTTTCTTTCATTCAGTAACATCTTCAATCACATCATGCATTAATGCTCATAAAATAGTTTCTCTATCAATTGTTATACGACTTATAATTTTCGCAACTCATATTGGATGGTGAACATAATCTTCTTTCGAAATTTTTCTAATAATTCATTCATATAACATTTCAGCATTTTGTATATCCTTTTTTAATTCTGGAAATGTATCTAATGCAATTTTAAATGATTGTTCTTCAATTTCTAGATTTTGTTGTAATTTATTATAAGAGTGAAGTATTGTTTGTTCATTATTAGTATCAAATTCCTCAACTTGCGCAGCTTCAGGATCTTTATCATATCCTTCTTTAAAACTTTGAGACATTCAGTTTAATGTATTTTTATCTTCTTCTCTTGAATTATATCATTTCATATTATTCATTTTTTTATAGTTAAATTTATATATATAATAATAACTTGTCAGTAATAACAAAATTATTTATTTGTACCTTTTTAAATCTATAGACTGTTCTTTGTTTATTTTTCATAAAATCAATGCTTTTTGAATTGATTTCATTGCACCTTGTTTATTAAAGTTATTATCAAATGTATTAGAAAGATATTCAAAATCTAATTGATTAATATATTGAGGTCATAGGTTTAAGTGAGTTCAACTTTTTATAGAGTTGATGATTCATTTAGTTCATCTTAAGTTTTCTTCTGATCAAGTGAATATTTTTACTATACTATCTCAATGTGTATTATAAAGACTCTTGATAGTATTTCTTGCTCATATATGTCATCTCTCAAATAAATCCAAAGGAACTGTTCTTCATAATCCATTTATTCCATACTTATTAAATCATGAAATATTTTGATTAATAGCTCTAGTTAATACTCAATTAAGGAAACTTTCATTTAAATCTCTCACAACATATTCAATTCTAATATTGTATCAAAACTCTTGAGCTAATTTAATATTTTTTTCTGCATTATCTAATGTTTTTAATGTCCCATCAAGTACTCATGAAAATCAAGTATTATTATTTATTTGACTCATTGATCATTTACCACTTCAAGGTCATCATGCAAGAAATTTAATAGTATTATTACCTTTTCATTGATTTTCTGTTAAAATTTTCATAAAATATTTTTCTGCTAAATAACTTGCCCCTTCTTGTGTTTTATTTGCAGATATTCATACTTCTCATCATATATAATCCCTAAAATCATCTAAGTTTACTATATTTCAATGTTTTCTATTATAATTTTCAAATATTTGAACTTCATGTTTTTTAGCAAAATCCAATAATTCTACTGATGACATATTATCGACTATATTTTTTATTTCTAAAAAGTTTTCTCTAGAAATATTATCAATATCTATAATTTGAATATCTCAATCAATAATTTCTTTACTATCAACTCAGTTTTTATTTAATTCTGCTTCAAAGTCTAATTCTTTCTTAGGTAATATATCATCTAATTTATTATGAACATCTCAAATAACTTCTTTTACTTCTATACTACTCACTAGGTTTTCTTTCTTAACTCTGAGTTTAGATATTTCTTTCATTCATAACTTCACTCATTTTTTTCATAAATATACTCCTGCTCATACTCAGGTTCATATTAATCATAATTCAGCTACAGATTTTCATTTTTCATATGCATTTCATGTAAATAAACTTGTGAAACTTTCTCATATAGATTGTGCCATTTGTTTGATTCATTCCCAGCTTGCTAATTGTTTTAATCCTTCAAGTATTACAGCTCAATTTGTTTCCCATACTTGTATAGCTAAATCATAATTATTCAAAACTAATTCATCTACTATTCATTTTTCAAAATTTTCTATACTGCTATTATTATTTTGATTATCATCAAGTCCTAATTTTTCATACAGCATTACTTTTGCCTCATTTATCATTGCTTGTTTATCTAGTTCTTCCCTAACTTCTGATAATCATTGTGTTTCTATATTAGCTTTTAATGCATTATTTTCATTTAATTGATTTTGTGCTAATTCTTGTGATCATTCTCTATCTTTATTTTGAAGATAAACATTTTTTACTAGATTTTCAGAATCAGAAAAAGAAGGAATAGAGATATCTTTTATTCCTTCTTGTGTTTGCTGAATATCATACCCTCCTCAAAATGATTCATTCATATAACTAAAATACTTTATATTAGTGTAATTTTATCATATGCATCTAAGTTTAGCAAAATAATTAATACTTACTACTATGTCTGGCATTGGTTTTAGCTTTTGAAAAAAATGTAATCAAAAAGATAGCTATTTCTAGCTATCTTTTCGTTTTTATGTAATTTTGGAGGTGCCTGATGTAGATCTAAGTGAACTAATTAGTATAATTAAATCTTTAAATCCTAACTCTCTATTGCGAATAAATAAATTATTATAATATATTTATTTTATTTTTATTATACAATATATCCTCTAAATTATTTGGCCTCATATCTTTTCATATCATTTCAGCAAAGTCATAAAATCATTCATCATAATATTCAAAAGAATGCGTAGCCTTTTCTTTATTAATATATAAAAAGTCTTTGTTATTTTCTATATTAAACCATACATCTAAATATATACCTGAATCTGTTTGAAACTCTCTCATGCTTATTAAATCTCAAATTTCAGGTATAAGTCATAATTCTTCATAAATCTCTCTTTTTAAGCATTCTTTGAATGTCTCATCTTTTTCAAGTGTTCATCATGGAAGGTAATAGAAATGTTTATTTATATCTCTTACTAAAAAAATTTTATTTTCTAATAAAATTACTCCTCTAACCTTTATTGTATGCATATAATTATAAGTTAAGATTGAAATAGTATTCTATATATTTTATATTTATATTCTAAATCTTCAATAAGAAATTTTGGAAACTTAGATTTTCTAATAAATATATCAGAAATATTAGCATCCTTATTAATTAAACCTTCTTCTTTTTGTTTTCAAAATACATAATTAAATGTTTTTCTTAAATCAAATAATTTCTTCTTCACATCAATTTCATTTATATATGTATCAGTAAATGAACAATATTTATCTAGATTATTTCATGCTATAAATCTTCAATCTTTATACATAAATAAAGGATAATGTATTATCTGTCATTCAGTAGAATATTCAATATTGTTATTCCAAATATGATTAGTTCAATTAAAATCATTCCTGCATCCTATAATACCATTTTCTCTAAATTGTTTCCTGAATTCTTTCATTACATATACTTCTCATTCTTTTAAAGAATGAGAACAAATTTTATCAAAACACTGTTGATATGTAATTCTAAAATCTACGAGTCTTCATTCATAATAAGCTTTAAAAGAAAAATAATCTGCTCAAGAATTTAAAAAATCTCAAAAATCTTTAATAATATCTCAGTAATATCATCCTAAAACTGATCATGCAATTCAATTAATATCAAAGTTATCATTTATCATTATTTCAATATCTAAATCAGTATGCTTCTTAACTGAATAGTTTTTTCAAAAAACAGAACTTCAAAATTGTAATACTGAATATACTCACGGAATTTCACATTCTGATTTTAATTTAGCAATAGTATTATTTAAAGTAATTGTATTCTCTAATAATTCTATTAAATGATTTAAAAATACCTTTCTATTTCATGGAAATGTTTCTAATAAATATTTTAATACTGACACTTCTTCATGTGCTGATAAAATAGCAAAATTATTTAAAAAAGACTCTCAATATCCTGCTTCAAAATCATCATTATTAAATTTATATCGTAGCAATTCTTCAATTCATGATGAATTACTGTTAATAGTTGTTGAACTAATTCATCAATCTTCTAACTGTAATAAATCTTTACTTCATATATTAGTATTTATCCATTCAGTTGGACTAATTCAGTTTACATTTCACATTAAACACCTAGATATACTATTATGGCTTAATAATAAAATATTCATTGATTGTTCCCTTGCTAATGATAGTAATTTATGGATTTCAGGAATAGTTCTTTCTTCCATTTCTTTAGGAGTTTCTCATCATTCAACTTCATGTAAATATTTATCAGTTTCAGGTCAATGTATATATTCACCTAATCATCTTTCTTGAGCTTCCGTTAAGGTTAATCATTCTAATACTCAAAAATTTTGAGGATGTAATATTGGGTGTTCAACAATGGGTGAATCACAATATTTCCTAATAATATTAGATGACATATTAGCTCTCAATTGAGGAGAAGTAATAATTAAGTCAATCTCAACCCCTATATTAGATCATATTACATGAGCATCATTAACTCAATTTTCTGTTAATGTAACATCTTTTATTCAAACAATGGCTCAAGTTTGATTTGATTCTGTTTCTCAATGTCTAGCTATAAATAGGTTTCCTTTTATCATAAGTATTGTATAACCCAATTTCAGAAATGAAACGCAATTATTGGAAAATAATAAAAAGAGATATACTAGTCATAAGAAGAATGAGACTACTATATATTTTTAGATTAAAGATTATGTGAAAACATATATTTATATATATACAGTCAAGCGAGTTTGAATTACTATTCTTCCATAATTAAGAGTAAAACTTCATTTTGTTTTAAAAGATCTTAAATTTTATAAATAATAAAAACGGCTATAATCAGCCGTTTTTATGTTATATTTTTATTGGAGGTGCCGTGTATGGATCTAAGTGAACTTTTTGAGAAAACAAACATTAATAATCTAATAAAATTAAGAGATTTTTTAATATTCTAATGTAATATTTTTTTTATCATCTGGTCATATTTCCTCTTTTTCTAAATATAACTCTTGTAATTCTCAATCTTTATTATATTTGCTATTAGAAAATCAATTTTCATATAACCATCTTGAAGAATTTAATGTTGTTTTTGTTGAAATAGGTAATCAATTTTCATTGTTAATATTAATAATATCACATGAATCTAGCATTTTTATTGATTGAAATGTTGTATATACTCAATTTATTAAAACTTCTCATAAATTTTTCACTCACTTCATAGTAGTTCATTTATGATATTTTTGTCCAATTTTATTTCATCATTTTAGATGTTTTAAAGATAATCCTGGCAAATAAAATATAGTTTTTAAATTTCAATTATTATCATATTCAAAAAGTATTTTATCTGAGATCATTCATAATTTTGTTTGCTCAATTAGTTCTGGTTTATTGATAGAATTATACCTTATTGATAATTTATTATCTATTTCAAAATCTCTAAGTATTTGTAATTCTGTTACTAATCAATTTTCCCTTTTAAGCTTGATTTCTTGATCTAACCCCATTCATCCTCATTCTAAATCTATATTTGTTGGTCTTTCAAAGGTTAATTTATTAATATCATTATTATTTCAATAATCAAAAATTAATTTTGTGTCATTTAGAGGTAAAGTTCAATCTCAGCTAATCGATTTAATTCTATTACCTTCTTCTACTTTTTCATAATTAAATTCATTTTCATAATCTTGTGCCCAATTCCAATCAGTATTAATTTTTTTAGGTGTTTTTAATCTTTTTATAGTATGATTTCAATTAATAACGTCTAATAATCAATACACAGCTAGCAATTCTTCTTCTCATAATTGAACCTCTCCATCAAATAATTCATCTAAATCCCTATTTTCTGGTAGTCTAGATAAAGTAGTTAAATAGGTTAAATTTAATATAACTCTTTGATCCTCTTCTATACCTTCTCTCACTTCATTAGTATTTTGTTTAGCTCATTGTATTATTTTTTCTTCTGAAGGAATTCATTGATTATTTTCAAAAGATGGTCATTGTGATAATCACATAGAAAAAATTTATTAATTAATAATATCTTTATTATTTTACTATATTTTTTCCTTTGAAGCAAATACTTACCAGTAATTTCCTTACTAAAATTACAACTTACTTATTACTAAAATTTTCAATTTTAATGCCTAACGGGGTTCGAACTACTGCTCATCCCTACTCTAAAACAAAGTCTTCATTTTTCTCTAAGACTCCTCGAACTTTCACACAATAAAAACGGCTTAAATAAGCCGTTTTTATGTTTAATTTTATCTGGAGGTGCCGTGTATGG
>JAWUYB010000050.1:0-11346 GCA_034111025.1 Candidatus Altimarinota bacterium
TTACTTCTTTAACTCTACTAATAATAGCAGGGATTTGACCATGAATTTGCGTTTCTGCTATAATTCTAGCAATAATTCTATCTATTTTTGTTTGGATTGCTCAATTAAATATTAGACTATTGTTAGATTCTTGTACTCAAATATTTTCAATACTCTCAATCCCAACATAATCTAACACTCTTCCCTTTCCATCAATACTACTAAATGACAAATAGTTATCATTCGCATAATAATAAATATCATTATTTTCATCAGTATAAAATGGCATAAAGTTAGAGTATGCTGTTGCTGAATCTGGTGTAGCTTCTTTATCAATTATAAGTGAATAGAGACCATTATCATTTGCAGTTAATATTTCTTGTGCTACAGTATCATCTTGTGTGATATATTGAATTCCTACTTGTGTTGGATTTCACGTTACTTTGAAATGTACAAATCAGATTTCAATATCAGTTAATGCTTCATAAACAAAATCATGAAATCATAATGTTTGATCATCATCTCATGGAGTATCTCCTCATTCATTGTCTCCTCAATCATTATTTCCTTCATCTATTGTTACATATATTTTAGCATTTTCATATTCTTTCTCTTGATCTATCAGGTAAATGATACCACTTCTTTGATCTGAATTTTCTGCTGTGATTTCTAGACCACTCGTTCCTGATTTTTTTACTGTTATATTTGGGTAAGTTGATATGATTCTATAGTTATTAAAACTATTTCATTCAATCATATTTACGGTTTGAGCTTCTCATACCTTGAGAATAACATCTGTAGTGGATAATTCTGTTTTAGGTCTGGGAACTGATATTTTATAAAATCATTCTATTTTTACTTCCCCTCTATGAACTATTTCATTTGTTTCATTATTTTTGATAAGTACTTGAAAATTTCACTCTTTTACTCATTTCATGTATAAATAATCTCTTTTGAGTATCATTTCAGTGTATCATCATTCTGATACTTGTATAGTATATTTATCTGTTCCTATATTTCTAAGCGTAATCTGACAACTTCCATTCACCCTTGTTTCACACATCGATACAGTTTCGATTGGAGACTCTATTATCTCTACTTCTATAATATGAAGTAAATACTTATTTGAGTAATCAAATTTGTATATATGAAACTCTACTTTTCATGATCTAAGTCATTCTAGAGATTTGATTATTGACCCATCTGGATTTTTATAACCACCTAAGTTTAGATACATAGGATCTCAATAATTTCTTGCATCTCTATTCGACCTTCATACTCTTACTCAGTCTTTTAATACTTCATAATTGAAATATTTTGGAAGCCCTTCTAAAATACATGTTTCTCCTTCAAGGATAGTACAGCTAGTTTTAGTTGGTTGCGTAACAATAATTTCTACTTGTGCTTCATATTTTCTATATCTTGAATTCCATATATATACATTAACTCTTCAAGGTTTCAAAGCTTTTACATATAAATTTCTTCATCTATTTCATCATTTTGTTAATTCTACTATACCAGGAGTATCTGATTCAAATGACATACGGCTTATATATTTTCAAAGATATATATTACATTCTTTGTCAATATTCAATTCACATTTATATTTATTTGCTTGAGTTCAAACTGTTACATTTATTGTTCATATAGTTATATTTCAAAATTTTACATACACTTTTGTACTTCATAATTTTAATGATTGAAGTGTAATTTTATCATGAGAAGTACTTGTTCTAATTATTCAAGTATTTGATACTGTATATTGAAAAATATTTGAAGAAAGAAAATCTATTTCACAATTTTGATTTATTCACCATATTTCACACTCAACTTCTTGTAAATTTACAAGTTCAGGATTATATACGTATACTGATATATCTGCTAAATAATAATGATTGCTATCTTTTATTTCTACTCTTCCTTCTCAAACTTCAATTCATGATATTGTAATAGTATCATCACGTGCAGAATAGTTAAATATACCATTTGTATCTATAACTGAGTCATATCCCTCTGCATATCTCAAAGATATTGTACAATATCATCATTTTACCATATGACAATCATATTTTGGTGAATCAGGAGTAATGTTAATTGTAATATTCGCTATTGGAAATCAACGTTCTCACAATACTTGAAAATTTGTATTTCTATAATATCTCCCTGTTTGTGTTTGAACTTGAACTTTCATTCATCAATCTAATAACACTGGAGAATTTATATATGAAGAAGAAGAATTACCAATACTTTTTTCATTTGATACTGGTAAATCAAAACTACAAGATTCTCATGCTCTTACTGTACAGTTTAAATCTACTGGAATAGGTATATCTTTTACTGTTACTTTTATGATATCTCTCATGATATCTCCTTCTTTTATATAAGCTTCAACATATCAGGCTTTGTGTGCATTGATATATAACCATTTATAACTTCTATTAAGAGATACAATTCAATCAACAGATGCAGAGAAGGTTTTTGTTTTAAAATAAAATCGATCATATAATGCATTATGATTATCTCATACATACAATATTTTTTCATGAATCACTGGTGGATGAGGTACAACTTCATAATGTAAAGTTTTTATTATTTTTCCAGTAGCTTTTTCTAAAATAGTAACACTATGATTTCATGGCTTCATAGGTGAAATTTTTATACCAGAAGAAGCAGTTCTTGATTTCCTTAATCAAGAAGAAAGTAAAATATTATATTGATCAGAATAATAAACAATAACCCATGGTTCTGTTCATTCCGAATATGTGAAATATTCTTCTCATCAAGCAATATCAGTAACTGTAACATTAAAAGTATAAGCTACTATGTCATCCTGTAAAAGTGAAATAGTTGTTGTACCTGTTCACACTCAGAAAAAATATAGATTATCACTACTCCGTGTATATCTTACAACTCCTGGATGAGTATCATGAAACTGATAATTCCATGAATCACCTACATTAAAGCTACATTTTCCTTTTAATATTTCAAATTCACATGATTGTATATTTTGTACTCATAAACTATGTTCTTGTTCAGGAAGATTATCAATAAAGTTGATTTCTCCATCAGAAAAAATAAGTCATGTTTCTGTTTCTTCATCAGACGGAATAATTATATCTGAAAAATTGTAATTTTCAGTATAAATTTGTTCACTTTTTAAAGTTTCAATCTTATAATCTATTCAGGCTGTATTCTCGTCATGTTCATCTCAAGGTGTAAGTAATAGTCAATCAGAAGATATATGTTCAATAACTCAATCTTCAACTATCTCACTTGGAGTTTTATCCTCTGGTATTATTTCTAAAGTTTTTGTTTCTCACTCTATTATCTCCTCATGAATAATATTTTCTTCAAAATTATTTATTTCAATATCAGATATATCTTTAAATGGGTTTTGAAATTCTATATTTTTTGAATCATAGTTAGGTCATTCTCATATAACTTCAGGAATAGATATCCTTTCATATTCGCTTGTATTCATATCTTCTGCTACTATTTCTTCGTATTGTTCTACATTTTCATCTATTATAGAAAAACTTTGAGTATCTTCATTCAGATGTTGTTCTTTATTTTCTACACTATTAATTTCAATTTGATTGAAGTTAATAATTGGATTCAGTGAGAATACCTCAGGTTCAAAAATTTCATCGTTTTGATTGATTTCAAAATTTATATCTTCGATAGTTAAATCATCAAGAGGAAAAAGAATTGATTCAGGGGTCTCATATTCTTCTAAATCTTCCTCTTCTACATAATTTTCAATATACTCAGCTATATTTTCAGGTTGATTATCTGAGTTTTCATCTATATTTTCTACTCAGGATTGTAAATCGCTCATAAGAAATTGTACATCAATTCAATTTCCAATTATTTTATCATCTCAATTATTCAAGAGAGTTATTGGATAAGATTTTACAAGTGATAAGAAATCTTCTTGAATAAGATTATTATTCTGAGCGAGTAAAACTGATGCAAGACCAGATATATGAGGTGCTGCCATACTTGTCCCAGATAATTGAGTATAACTTCATTTACTATCTGGATATGTTGAATATATATCTACTCATGGTGCTGAAATATCAACAGCAATTCAAAAATTTGAAAATACAGCTTTTGTTTGATCTTTATCGTAAGCTCACACAGTAACTGTATGTTCACATCATCCTGGTAGAAATTGACTTGCTAGTATGTTTGAGTTTCAGGCTGCAGATATTGCTATTCAACCAGATTCTACAAATTCCTCTATTCATAGGCATATCGGATGATTTTCCGTATCTCACCTTCAACCTAAACTTAGATTGAGAATATCTATATCTTGCTCTGTTGCATAATCAATTGCTTCTATTAATGCATAAGAAGGACAAAATCATCTATCATCACAAATTTTAAGTGGTATAAGTTCAACATATGGATTTATTCATATAATTCAGTCTTGATTTATATTTGCTCAAATAGTCCCAGCTACATGTGTCCCATGACCTTGATCATCCATAGCATCATCGTCATCATTTACGAAATCTTTATCAAGAGTAGTATTTACCGATTGTTTTAAATCTGGATGAGAGTAATCAATTCCTGTATCAATAATTCATACTTTAATTTTTTTTGATTCAGTTTTAAAATCAAAGTCTATATTTGATATGTGATTTAAAATATCATATTCCTCTACTCACCATGATTGAGATAGATTTTCTCCTTCTAAATTAAGAGAATCTATAGTAAAAATTTCAGGTTTTACTACTTCAAAATCTCAAAGATTTTGAGGTAGTTCTCAATTCTCTATATCTCAAAATAATTCTTCTTGAAAAATAGATTTTTTTGAAAAAGAAAGTGTAAAATATGTTTTTTTTCATTTTTTATAGAGTTTCTTTATTTTTATTTTTTTATCAAAATTTTTATATTTTTTTAAGAGTTCTTTTTTTGATGATTTTGAGTGGATTATCACTTGAAAGTCTTCTTTATTTTTCAGTGATTTATTTAAAGTTTTTAATGCTCTTTTTTGTTTTTTTAAATTATTTTTTAAATCATTATTTAAGTTATTTTTAATATTTTCATAATCAATAACTCACGATGTAATTTTAAGAACTGCTCTATTTTTTGCATTTTTCTTAATTTCTTTCAGTTTATCCTTATTTTTTTCTTTTTTGAGTTGCTTTTTAGCATCTTTTATTAGCTGCTTTATTTCTTTTTGTTTTTGTTTGAGTCTTTGTTTTTTCTTTCTATTTTTGAGTTTTTTATCAATTCTTTCTACAGAACTATCAATAGCTTGCTCGATTTGCTCAAGTTCTTGTACACTATTATTTTGAATAGATAAAATATCTTGTTTTGCTGAAACATACATGTTTCAGATTTGTAATTGTGAAAACACAATAAAAAATAGCAAAATTCTTGCTATAAATTTATTCATCATAATACCATGTGTAAAGGGTTAAATGCAGACTATATTTGATAATCTATATTCATTATACTCATGTGATATTAACGTAGCATTAATTTTTGAGACTTTTTTATAAAGTAAATTGACATTCTTATTTTATTAAGTGATTTTCCTATAAAACTGGCACACTTATGTAACCTTCATACCTTACAATCTCAGTTCTCACCTGTTTCACTAGGGAATACCAATGATTTTTACAGCAAAATAATCCCTTATTAAAGGGGTTATTTTTGGTTCTAGTATCATAATTATTATTTAGGCCCTAGTGGTGAATATTAAAGTTTTTCTCTTATTTAAAAGCACATATTTAGTTCCAACCGAATCACTATTATTGGACAAAACTGAAAGAAAAAATTGAATATATTCAACTAGCGAATATACTTAAAAAAAGAACTATAACAATATTACCAATCAATGTATAATTATGAACAATATAATATGATTATTAGAAAAAGAATATGAAAATAAAGGTGAAAAGGATATAAAAAATTGTATATCGAAACTAAGAAAGGATAACAATATTAATTGTAATTTTTGAAAGAATAAATTTACTCCCTTAATATTTGCAATTTTATTAAATTATAATGAATTAGTTGAATTAATTATCGATAATTGAGCTGATATTAATATAACTGATAAGGACTGATGGACTCCTTTAAATGTAGCTTCCTTTTATTGAGTTATTGATTCTTTACTTGTATTATTAAATAAAAAATGAGATCAGTTCATAAAAGAGGATTTAGATTCGTCTATTTTATTAGCAATAAAAAAATCCAATATTGATATAGTAATAAAATTATTAGAATTTTGATGAAATATAGATTTTAGCTATATTGATGATTACTGAAAAAACCTATTAATGCAAGTCCTAGATGTTTATTTTTTACATACAGAAAAAAAGAAAAAACTATTTTTGTACTTAATTGATAAAGTTCATAATATTAATATCAATCATAAGGATGAAATGTGAAATAATCTACTAATCTATGCTATTAAAACTGAAACCGATATAGCTAAAAAAATATTACAACTAACTCCAAATCTAAATGATATTAATAATGCATGAGAGACTGCCTTAATGATTGCTTGTGAAAATCCAGATATCAAGATTATCAAGATATTACTTTGCAATAAATTGGATATTAACAAAGTAAATAATAAATGAGAAACTGCTTTACATTATATTTCAAAAAATATTAATATTACTATATCAACTTTAGTAATAAAAGAGCTATTAAATAATAAGAGTGTAGATATTAATATTCCTGATGAAAATTGAAACACTCCAATGATGAACTTACTGTGGAATAATAATATAGAATGATTAAAGCTATTATTTAAAAAATGAGCAGATGCATCAATAAAAGATAATAAATGAAAAACTGTTATCCAACAAGCATATGATTTCCAAAGTATAGATGCAATAAACCTTTTCAAATAAATTAGTACTTTTCTATTTAAAATTATTCCTAATATTTTATTATATGAATGAAGACAAATATTTAAAACAAATTATAAAAGTTTTTAAAGAACCTATTGAAGATTATGTAGTCATCAACGGAAGTTATGGAAATGTTGTAGTGGAAATAAATAACAATTGGATCTTTCGTTTTTCTCAATCAAAAATAGATATAAAGCAACTCACTCTTGAAAAATTATTTCTACCTCAATTTCATAAGTCATGTATTCTTAATATACCAAATATAAAATACGAAGGTGCAGACTTTATTGGCTATAAAAAAATAAACGGTGAACCATTTTCTGTAGATGTGTTTAATACACTATAGTCTATTCAAAAAAATAAAATATGGAAATTAATTTGAGACTTTCTTACTCAACTCCACTCAATAAAATTTCTAGATAAAAACTTAGTGGCATTTCCCTACTCAGATGATGATTTTTGGAAAACTCTTTGGAAACCAATAGAATTTCAGCTTAGCAAAAAAGCCCGCAAAAATGCATATAAGTATTTTACAGATTATTTTAAATTAGCATCAAAAAGTTCTATAAAGACAACAATATGTCATGCTGATTTCCATCCAAATCATTTACTATATAACTCTGCTACTCAAAGTATAAGTGGTGTAATTGATTTCGGACGTTTAAGTCAAAATGATCCAGCTATTGATTTCAATCTTATTGAACGTTTTTATGGAAATGATGCTCTAACTGAAATCCTCAAACACTATAATTGTAATAACCCTATAAATTTTAGAGAAAGAATTACTTTTCAAAATAGACGAAGATTGTTTGCAGCAATACATATAGCAAAAGTTGTAGGATCAGAGTCTGAATTACCTCGTTATATAGAAAGGATTGAAAATGTATTTTCCTAATACTCTATTTTATTGTAAGATAGGTACATTTATACACCTTTCACTATTCATTACCTCAGTTCTAACCTGTTGCACTAGAGAGTACCATTGATTTTTTGATCAATAAAAGCCCTTATTTAAGGGCTTTTTCTAGTTCAATTCTCGTTAGGTGTTTTTATTATTTTTCTGTTTTATTAAGTTTTTTGAAATAAATAATTACTAGACAACTATATCATATAAATAATCATCCATTAACGAAAACGTTTTGTAGAGTAGAAGTTTCATTAATCATTTCTCAAGGTGGAGATAATAGAATAATTAT
This sequence comes from Candidatus Altimarinota bacterium, assembly GCA_034111025.1. GTDB lineage: Bacteria > Patescibacteriota > Gracilibacteria > BD1-5 > UBA6164 > CAJXJP01. The sequence continues at coordinate 8,054 of JAWUYB010000050.1, forward strand.
AACAAAAAATATAGAGACAATTACATAATATCTAATAAGTGCTACAAATCACAATGATAAATATTTAGAAACAAATCACAATCCTTCCTTTCAACCATTAATAATAAAACATACTAATAAGGTTATTATAGATATAGATATCTCAATAGTTATAATTATGTAATCATATATATTATTTTCAACAGGAAAATACATAACTATATAAGACAATAGCATATAAACTATCAAATATTTTAATTGTTCCATTTCATTAAGACCTTTTTTTAAATCTACAATTAAATTATCAACTTTCCATAAATACATTATTTTTTATTTTAATTTATAATACTTTAATTTTTTTATATTATTTCTTATAACATGATCATAAGTACTACTCACACTGCTAAAGTATAGAAGAGGACCGGTAAAATTAAAAACCAAATCCTTCATCTCTTTTTTTCAATATCTGTTATAGTAGTTACTCAACTATAACTAACATATATTCAATAATACATCATGAGTAATCATAATACAACCATAGTGATAGCTATGTTCTCAGAATAATTATTTATATAGTCATTAAAGTCATTATAAATAAATATTTCAATAATCGTTACAATTATGAGATAGGTATATATTGGTATAGATGAGTACATATTTAACTGTCTTCACTTATCTATATCCTTAGTTCCTTTCGAGAATTTTATTCTCATATTATAGAACCAACCTCATATAAAATAACTTAATACTCCTCATAACGCACCTCATAATATTGCAAATATTAAATATTCAGTCCATCCTGATATCATTCATGCTTCCATGAGTTTATCTAATTTTCTTTCAACATAGTCTAATCAATATCAAAACCCAAATATTACAGCTGCAATATTAAAAAATGGCATTCATTTTTTTTCTTCTGAATAGTATTTCTTAAAGAATTTTTTTGGCCTTAAGAATAAGTTTGACCAAAAATCTATAAAATTTATTTCTCAATCATTCATAACAATTTTTGTATTAATAAATATACTTCTCCTTATTATATTTTTAATTTATAATATTAGCATTATAAATACTTTAACTTTTTTACAAATTCTTTTAAATTATTGAAATTAATTTCTCCTAATTCCCTCTTAAAAGTTCTAACACAAAACTCTTCGATCACATCTATAACATTTAATCATAATTCATTTTGTAATTTTTTACAATGATGTAATTGATCATCAGTAGACATAATTTGTTTCCCGTGTTCGTCTGTTGATTTACGAACGTATATAACATAGCTTTTCGCTATTTCTTGTGTATTGTACATAACATAATAGTTAAAAATAAAAGTAGACACAACTATTATTATATCTACTTCTCGTATCTGTCTATTATTTCACCTCGCTATAATAAAATTCTTCTACTTCATTTGTTTCAACATTATATCTAGAGTTAGAAGCATACTCTTTTAAATCAACTGTAAATATAGTATTTAAGATTATTTGTTTCTTATTATCACTTGTAAAAAACTGAGCTCTTAATACATTCATATTTTGTCACAAGTTTTCTTCTTTCAGTCTAATATACAATTTTATATTCAAACCATTAGAATCAAAGAAATGATTGTATTTTGAGTTTAATATCTCATCTACTGACTTCGCACTTTCTCAAGTATCTATTTGAACATTATTATTTGATGTTTGTTCTATATTATTTCAATTTGATTGATTCTGAGCATCTTCAAATCATTGCATAATTGATCACAAAAGAGATAACACAAGAAATGTTATAATGATCCAATGCTTTATAAACCAATTTCTCACATCTTTTTTGCAACTTGAACATATTGTTGCATCTTTCGGTATATCTGTTTTACAGTAATTACACTTTTTAGTTTCCATATTTTAAAAACTTAATATATAAAATTACCAAAAAATGTACATGTGTGTTTTAGCAAAAAAAAAAGGACAACTTATGAAGCCTGTTTGTTCGCCAAAACACACTCAGTTTTCCTAAAAAGCAAAAAGAGCCAGACAACATAAGTTGCCCTTGTTTACCTTTTAGAAAATGTAATGTGTATTTTGGCTTTGTTATTATATACAAGTTTATAAAAAACAAAATCTATTTTATAGCTATGATAAAAAATCATACAATAAAAAGACTGCTTAATCTTTCGATTAAACAGTCTCTATTTTTTCCAACTTTTTTTTAAGCCATCCTTACTTCAGCATCATATTTGTATACATCACTGAAAGGAGCTTCTAATTCCTTCCACGACTGTATCAAACTTTCAACTAATTCAACAATATCAGGGAGTTTTCCCTCATATGATTGGACTCCCATTAGAGGATCATCTTTACCGTCAACACATATAAACGTAATCTGTGCCTTAGGTCCACATATAGTCATCATCACTATACCAGCTGATACAAACGATCTAAGAGCAATATCATTAAATTTACCAGACATAGCTCGTTGTTTGCAGGTATCAATAGTAGTTTGTAAGCCTTTGACATAAATGCCGAAGACAAACTGGTTTGTTAAATTATTAAGCTCATGAGTAACAGAATTATAAGTTGAATCTTGTTGACTAATAGCATTCATTACAGCATAAGAATGTAATGTTACATTTTTTGCAACATCAGACTCTTCTATAATTTTCTCCAACCCAACTTTCGGTACCATATAAATAGTAATATAAGTATCTTCATGTTGAATCTCTCCTAAATTATCTGTATATTCACTATCCTTATACCAAGAATATGTTGTTTTAATAACAATTGCTTTAATATTGTCAAGATTCTTACAACCAATATAATCAATAACCCTTTTGGAATTACGAAACTCCCCCCCCATCATATGAGGATAAAAAAAATCATCTACACCTATAAGACGTACTTCTTGTTCTTGCTTTCCTCTCCAATTTTCTTTATTGTGGAGAACAGCACAAGTCTTTCCATCTTTATTCTCTCCCTTAAAAAAAAGTACATCTGGATCAACTTGCTTTACTTTTATGTGAACAACTTTTTTTTGTTGATCCCAATCTCCAATAATTTCAAGAAGAAGAGGAAATTGATTGATTAAACTTTGAACCTTGCCGTTTTTTTGAACTTTACTCATTTGTAGCTCCTCTATAGCTTTCCGCTATAATATGTAGGTCCAGCTTTCCGCTGTAGAACCAAGGACTTAAAAAATACCAAACAGGATTGATTAGCTTATTAAATATAAGTATAAATATTATTTTGTCAAATATTTATTGCTAGAATCTACCACGAAATGCAACTTTTAGAGAAATGATATATAATCTAATAGAATATAATTTATTTTCGTGA
>JAWUYB010000051.1:0-13413 GCA_034111025.1 Candidatus Altimarinota bacterium
TACTTCTTACTTTGAATGGATTATATTCTTTTTTTTCTAAAGATTTATAAAATTGTTCATCATTTTCAAATGCTTCTCATCATCAAATTAATATTAATTGTTTCATAAAGAGTATTTTAAATATATTAATTTAAGTATAAGAAATTTATGAAATAAAAAAACAAAAAAATCAGACGAATCTGATTTTTTTATTTTTTTACATGATTATATTTATAGTGCTTGATAATATAAGCCATCGCAAGTAAATGAAATACAATTACAATAGCCATAGCTACAAATGCATTCAAGTTACCAAGTGCTACACTAATAATAAGTAAAATTGGGAGAGACATCCAAGCAAAAGCTTTCACTAGACTTTCTGTAAAAGTTTTTTTCTTTAATTTAATACCTAATTTTGCATTACATTTATGACATTTTAATAAATGATCACTATAGAATCTCTTTTTGTTTATTTTTTTATATACTCTCCAAAAACCAATTTTCTTTTTACAGTTTGGGCATTTTTGTAAGCTCATAATGTTTTATTTTTAAATAATACTTTTCAAAAAAATATTTTCTTATAAAATATTCTTAATTATTTTAACATATTTGTAACTTAATGTCTAAAAAATGAATTATTCTAACTTTCCATTTCAAACTATTATAGATTGGTATAAAAAAAATGGTCGTCATAATCTCCCATGGAGAGCTGATCAAGATCCTTATTTTGTATGGATTTCAGAAATATTTTTACAGCAAACACAAGTAGTAAGAGTCATACCTTATTTTGAACAAGTAATTTCAAAATTTCCAACTGTGGATGATTTTGCAAAACTTTCTTATGAAGAATTTTTCCCTTATTATGAATGACTTGGTTATTATTCTCGTGCAAAAAATATGATCAAAGCAGCTCAAATAATTTCTGAACAACATAATTGATCTTTTCCTCAAACATATCAGGAACTGTTAATTTTACCATGAATTTGACCATATACTGCTCAAGCAATACTCTCATTTTGACACAATCAAAATATTTTGGCATATGACACTAATATTGAAAAGATATTTGCAAGATATTTCTTTGGAAGTCGTTTTGTTACATTAACTAATTCACAAAAAAATGAAATACAGTTAGTCTTTTCAAAAACAGGAATTTCATGAAGAGATATGAATGCAGCTATGATGGATTTTGCTTCTATTATAGATATTAATGATAAAATTAACATTATTTGGTCTCAATACCCCCTCAAAAATAGCTCATTTTATAAAGAAAAATGAGTATCTGAACTCAAGGTAGACAAAGTTAGACATAAACTAGACAAAAAAGATGCTGAAATAATAGTATTCTTACATGAAGAACACAAAGAATATTATTCATCTCATGAAGATACATTAGAACCTTTTCTATTATGAAAAACTACCTGAGATCACCGTCATTTTATAAAAGATATTTTTAAAGAAAGATATGAATTAGCCCTTTCAGTCAGACCTGCTTATAAAAAAATATCTAATCCAAAATGAAATTATTTTTTCTATCATGCTCAAATACAAACATGAAATCATGATTTTTGAATATTCTCAAAAAAAGATAAAAAAGAGTGGGAAGATAAATTTTTGAATAAATAACTTTACATTCAATAGATATGTTATATAATTTTATTAATTCTCAAAACAAGGATTAATTATGGAAGAAACAAAAGGTGAAAAGTTTTTTTTAGATTTAATGGAAATATTAGCATATTGTATTTCATACTTTTTTATCAATCAGTGTAAAAAAATATTATACAACCCATTTACTTCAAAAAAACACAAAATAAATAAATTAAATCAACTTACAAATATCTTTTCAGCACATACCATGAAAAAAAAACCTCTTGGTAACTGGAAACTTATAAAGTCTGATGTTCATATTTATCCTGCAGTATGGGAAAGCATATAGCATATCAGTTTAAATCAAAAAGAAGCTATTATTTAGCTTCTTTTTTATGCTTTGGTTCTATAGATATATCAATATGTGAAAAGTACAAAGTTGCGCTTAGAATCAATATAATCATAGTAATAAATATATATTTAAGACTTGATGGCTCAAATGATCCTATAAAATAGAGAGAAATAAGTGCTCAAATTCTTCAAGACATAACAAATAATTCTTGCAAGGCTGTATTTTCTGAAACTATTTTTTCATACCCCTTAACTTCATGAAATATATTTTGAATAATTACTCGAATAGGGACTGCATATAATACAAATAAAAATGTTAGTATTGCCGTAAATACAATTATATATTCTGGGAAATAGATCATAGCTCACATAGTAATACTATATGATATTCAAGTGAATAAAATCAGATGTTTATAATATCTATAAGAAATATACTTTCATATAAGATAAGAAATTACAACACTTCATAGTGAAAATAATCCTACTATCAGTCACAATTTATATTCTTCTTCGACCTGAATATACATTAAAAATGGTAACAATGTTTCTAGTAAAATATTAGAAAATGCAAATCAAATTACAGCATGAGATAAATATGTAAATAATATTTTTTTATTTGATAATATTTTTTTTGATGAAGAGAAAAATCTATATCTTCTATGTTCTCTTTTTGGTATTGCAACATTTCAAATAAATGTAGATATAATAAACATGACAGCTCAAATCATAAAAGCTGACTCATATCATAATCATTCATAATTCCAAGAAATAATTAATCATATAATTGCAGGAGTAATAATCTGTCAAAAAGTATTGAAAGATCCCCTCATTCCTGAGTAATACCCTCTATTATGGTAATTTGTCAGATCAAAATAATTATTATTGAAAGTTACCCAATACATACCATTTGCTAATCCAAGTAGAGATCATATTATATAGAGATTATCTAGTACGTAACTATTAAAAAATGCTAATAATGAAAAAATAATAGAAAATAAGAATAAACTGATAAATAATAATTCCCTTCTCAGTCAGTTTTTGATTACACCAGAAAGTCCCACAAAAGATATAGTATGAGCTAGCATATAGATTATATTGAACATAATAAGAGCCTGAAAGTCTCATAACTCTTTCCATATAAATATATTAAAAAACATGAAAATAGCTGCTGTTCATGATTTTTTTAGTACATTCGAGACTATTAACCTATATATATTAGTATTTTTTTTCATTGATTTTTGTGTAAATATTTTATATATTTAGTATATGAAAATATATTATTTTTTCAATTTCAAGGCAAAGAAAAAACCGCAAATTGCGGTTTTTCATAAAAATTAGCAATTTCTCACCAACCTTTATGTTCTATCAGTGCAAAAATATCCATATTACAATGAATTGTTGCTCCTGACATATTAGTCCAAGTTGTTGCTGAACTTTCTTGACGCTTCATCTTCTGAGATGCACCGTTCACAAAAACCTCCAGACGTTGTTTTGCTTGGTTTAATGACTCCTCAAAATCATCACGTGGGAGGAATTGTATAATTATTCCTGTAAAAAAACTTACAAAGCTTGCTGAAAATATTTCTGATGAAAGCATCTGTTTTAAATTTTAAACACATTCTTTATTACTTATATCATCTCCTATATTTCTTATATAATTATAAATTATCAGTAAATTGTAGAATTTTTTTAAAATGATTTTTTGGATATGCATCTATTCCTAATATTTCATTTTTAATTATGTTTTTATAAAGTTCTATTCATTCTCATACAAATGCTTTTTTTGAACTTTTTATTAATGTATGATTTCATTTAGGATAGAATAATTCTCTATATAAAATATTATTTTGTGCAAATACCTCTTTATAAGTTTTTTGAGAAAAAGCTACGTCAACATGCGCATCATTTCATCAAAATATAGCCAAATATGGAACTTTTATACTTCCATAAGTTTTCCTTATATCTTCAGAAATATTTTTCTGCCAAAAATTCCAATTATTATCTCATACTTGATTTGCTCAATGTATTTTTTCATATTCACCATAAGATTTTCATGAAAGTAGATGATCATTAAAATTTTTATCGGACTTTATTTTTTCTTGTAATTTATTCTTAGATAATTTATCAATTGTAGCTCGTACCTTTGTCATATATTGTCATTGAGAGATCCAATCGACAGCTCATGATATCTGTATTATAGCATCAATATTTTCTTGAGAAATATATGGCATTACCCATCCAGACTGACTCCATCAAATTACTATAATATTATTGACATTATATTGATCTTTCAATAGATTTACTACAGTATCTACTTCTATTGCTCGGTCTAACATACTTTGATTTTTCCAATCAATTCATTTATTCCAACTTATACTACACCATCATCCTTTAGCAAATTCTTCAAAATATGGTCTATAAAATCAAAAAGCATCTATATTCATATCTCAATCTCAGTGTACATATATAAAGCAATTGTTTTTAAAATTCTCTTTTGGGATAAATATTTTTCACTTTAAATTTCATATATTAATTTCAGTTTCAGTATAAGAATATGTAGGAATAAATAATAAAATTAAACAAATAGTAAACAATAATATTATAATGTATTTTTTCATATTACATGATTCATTTTAAAAATATATTTAATGATTTAATTGCAATTATTTTATTTTTTTTAAAGTCATTATTTCATAAATACATAAACATAATTCATAAGAATAACAATGTAAAACTTTTAGAAAATTCCCTAGGGAGAAAATTGTTTTTAAATTCAAGAGTTAGTATTCATTCTTTATAAATTTCTTCTACATACGATTCTAGTGCTTCAATATCTCAACTTGAAAATTTTTCTAAAATTTTCATTTCTTTTCAAATAAATTTTTCAAAAATTTGCAATCTCTCAACTTGTCGAAAGCTTTCATCATTTTCTAATAAATCAAAATAATTTCAAATTATATTTTCAAGTTTTTGTCTAGCTGATATAGTTTTAACAAAATCTAATTCCAATAAAACCTCAAGTTTGTGTTGATTATGGTCTAATAATTGTTCAAATAAATCAATTTTTCCAGAAAAATTCCAATAAATTGCTCCTCTTGTTAATCAAGATGTTTTTGCTATGTAATCAAGTGATGTGTGATAATATCATTCCTTCTCAAATAAATATCAAGCTACTTCTAAAAGTAATTTTTTTGTTGCTTCTTGTTCTTGTTTTGTTCTTTTCATTGATATTCTTTATATAAATAATATGGCTTCCAACCTGTTTTACCAAAAATAATTTTTATTTTATCCGATAAATTTTTACATTTTTTCACATTAGCATAAATATTTTTAAATTCTATAATATTTATTAAGAATGGATTATATGTATTAATATTTTTTGTTAGTCAATATTTAACTTTTACTCCCTCTTCTGCAAATGTTCAAAATAATTTATCCCAATTATTAAATACTCAAGAATAATTTTTATTGATATAACCTCTATTTGAAGCATGATGTACTCTATGATGTGAAGGTGTATTAAGTATATATTCTAAAAATCATAGTTTTTTAATTTTTTCAGTATGCAAAAAGTGTTGATATATTACAACTAATACTAAGGAAATAATAATCTGAAACACATTAAATCAGATTAGTATCATTGGAATTAAAAATATCCATTCAATTAAATCTTCAAACCATGATAATCGATTTGCAGTACTCATATTATAACTCTCTGAAGAATGGTGTACTGAATGAAACCCCCAGAGTATACTGTGTTCATGTTCTGTTCTATGCATCCAATAGTATGTAAAATCCGCTAATATAAAACTTAATATCCAAGTAAAAATATTCATAGGAATTTCCCATGAAATTCCAGAGCTGATTAGATATAAAAATATAATTCAAATGGTTCCAACAAATGTTTTTCAAAATAATTCTTTAAAGACCGCTGTCACCATATTTGATCAAGTATCTTTCCAGTCTCTATTTTTTTTTAAAAAATAATCATATATAATATCAGCAAATGTTAATAATATACTCAGTAGCGCAAAAAATCCTACATATATCATGATTGGATGTATTTTGAATAATTCTTCCATATCTCTATAAAATTAAATAATTATACATACACTAATGTATGTATAATTATTTTTCTTTTTAATGCAAAAGTTAATTAAACTTTTATTTATATATTTAAGCACTAAAAAACCAGCGAATCTCGCTGGTTTTTATTTATACAAAATAATATCTACTACTTTTAGTAATAAATTTTTCTTCCCCATCCAGACATCTTCTGAAATATCAAAAATAAGGTCTATTTTTTCAGCTTTTTGAATATCTTCTAAATATTCCCCGAATCCAAATCCATAAATTTTATATCCGTGTGGAGTTTTAAACTGTAAATGGTCACGAGATTTTTTTCACAAAATACCAACTGAATCATATTGTAAATCTTCCACCATTAACATTGGTTTTGTATTCCCTATCCCATATGGTTTAAATTTATTCATTTTATATAAAAAACCAAAACCCAATTCATTGAGTTTTACTACTTTATCAACAATTAATTCTTTCCTATGAACTCTAAAATTAATAGCATTTAATTCAGCGAGTATCTTTGATTTAAATTCTCCAAATCTTTCACGCTTTATTGAAAAACCTGCTGCTTGTTTATGCCCTCAAAAAGCGATAAAATAATCTTTATATTTCTCTAATACATCAATAATAGAAAAATATTCTGGAGCCCTACAACTTGCAACTAACTTATCTCATTCATCTTTTAATACTATTGATGGCCTATAAAATTGTTCTGTTAATCTTCCAGCAACAATACCTATAATACCATGCTGAATAGCTGCTGAATAATAAAATAATAGATTATCTTTTGGATTCACTTTTTGCAACGCTTCTTCTACAAACATTTTTGTTTGAAATTTCCTCTCTTCATTTAACATTTCAATCTCATGAAGTGTTTTTGCTAATGTTTCTCCATTATTTAATATGAGATTTACTGCTTTATATGGACTATCCATTCTTCAAGCTGCATTCAATCTTGGTCAAATAACAAATCCAAAGACATCTGCATCTAAATCAGTGTTAATTTTATCTTCTATAAGAGCTCTTATTCACTTACTACGTGAGTTTCTTAATTGTTTTAAGCCTTCTACTACTATTAATCTATTCTCACCTGTAAGAGTCATACAATCAGCAACCGTTCAGATTGCACAAATATCAATAGAGTCTTGTATATATGCTTGATATTCTTCAAAATCAAATATTTCACTTGCCACAGCACACATAACTTTGAATGCTACTCATGCTCCAGCTAAACCTTTGAATGGATAATTACAGTCTGGTCTTTTCGGGTTAACCATAGCAACTGCCTCTTCAGGTATCACATCTGGTACAGCATGATGATCAGTAACAATAATATCTACTCATATTTTTTTTGCATGTTTAATAACATCAACATCTCGAGTACCACAATCAACCGTAATAATTAATGTTACTCCGAGTTCTTTACATTCATCTACAAAGTAATCCTTTAGCCCATATCAATCTTTTACTCTATGAGGTAATCTATAACTTGCTTTTATTCATATTTTTTTAAAAAAATGCATCAAAATAGATGTGGAAGTCACTCCATCTACATCATAATCTCAGAAAATCATTACTTTTTCATCATTTTTTCTTGCTAGCAATAATCTATCTACAGCTTTTCACATATCTTTTAACAAGAAAGGATCATGTAAATCATCAATTGTCATTTCTAATTCAGCAGGATCAGTAAATCTCTTTACTAATATAGACTGAATATCATGATTTAATGTTTCTGTATCATATTTAATAATATTCTTTTTAATACTTAGTTTTTCTTGCATTTAGTCGTTCGTTTTGTAATTATTTTTCTCTAATTTAGTATATTGATGTCAGTAAAAAGGCAAAAAGAAAAGCATATGATTCTCAACCGTGAGGAATAACAAACATCAATTCTTTTTGATGAAGTGTTGTATTGGTGTTTTTTACTGGAAAATATAACTCTTCTACTGTTTCATATGATCAATATGGAGTTCTAGAATAATTACGTTGATATCAAGTTTTCTCACTTAATATTAATCCATTTGGATAATTTTCTTTAAATTGTGAAAAACTCAGTAAATCTGACTTAATAACTTCTAATTTTGTTCCTAAACTTTCTCATACAAGAGCTTCTCAAATCGACTGAGACCATAAACTCTCATTCCTATTATCAAACATCAATAAATTTGATTCATATAATTTACCAAATACTCCAAATAATACTTCTTCTCAATTTATTTCTCTCTTATAGACAATCGCGATTCAACAAAGTGGACAAAATGTCGAAGATATCATTTTATCTCAAATAATATCATTTACTATTTCATGCCAATATAATATTGAATATGGGTAAATTTTTTATTCTCATCAAATTGATACAGTTATTCATAGTGTATCTTCTTTTAATTATTCCTGAGTGGCTTGTTCTGATATATTAATAAATATAGGATTATTAATTGCTGGAATTCAATCTTTTCACGGTCAACCATCTAACACAAGATCTAAATCAATAGATGATTTTTGAGTATTAGTTTTTAAATTATCTCACATAAATAAATTCTTACTTTCTTCTCAAACATAACTTACATCAAATGTATCTAAATATTTCCATGATGAAATAATTCAAAAGAAAAGAAAAAATAATCCTAAAATAATTTTATTTTACATTTATTTATTTTTTATATGATATATTTTTTATAAAGAATTATAGTATATATCCTGTTATCGCAAAAAGATAAAGTACTTCCTTCTTACCAACCACTCGCTAGCCAATACTTTACTAGTTAGCTTTTTTTATATTTATTTGATTATTCTCATATTTTCATACAATATAATCACACTAAGCACCCGTAGCTCAGTGGAAGAGCACAAGGCCGCGGACCTTGGTTTGCGTGGGTTCAATTCCTACCGGGTGTACCATAATGAAAATGTAAATATTTAAGACTTTTAAATAGAGGAGTTTCCTCTACTTGAAGGTCTTTTTTATGGTCTATAAAAAGTTCGAACAAGTACTTTTTAATAAACTCTGCTCACACATGTGGAATAAATAATAAACAGATTAAATATAAGGTCAATAATTTAAAAGTAATACTATTCATTGATAATTTTGTTAATTTAAAGTATAAATATTTTATAGAGGATATTTATTCATTATAAAAAATCATTAAATTTTTCTATACCAATATTATCCGTATCAATTTTAATTTTTACATAATTATCCTCATAAGATCATCAAATTTGTAAAAAAATTTGAAAATGTCAAAGGTTATCCATTTTTTTAACCACGATATATCAATCGCTATCGTTATCTTGTATTTTTACAGATTCATTTAATACTAAATTAAATAAACTATTCTTAAATTGATTTAAATCATCTCAAGATATACAAAAGGTACTTTTTCATAAAAAATATTTATTTCTTCATGAAATATCATAGGTACGATATCAATCATAATCATATTTAAAATCTAAGATTAAATACTGATTTCAATCAAAATTTTCAATCTTCATATATATTTATTAATTAATAAATTTAAAGTCATCAATTTGCTTAGTGATATTATTATAAACATAATGTATTTCAATACCATTGTTAATTTGTTGTTTTTTTATCCATCCTTCTGCAGATGGCCATCTAGAATCATTTAGAGTAAATCGAATACTTGTTCCACACATATCACATCAAATTAATTGATTTTTTCCTCAATTATCATAAATATTACCATTATAAAAATATCACTTAAAATTATTTATCATATAGTTATAGTATTTAAAATAGTAAATCTTCTACTTCATTATTAATCTTTCCATCCACTAAAACACTTACAATACTTTCTTGTTTTAATCTTTGAACTCTGATAATGAGTTCATTAATCCAATCCGGTACATTAGTTATATTTACTTCCTTTTTAACCTTTCTAAATAAACTTAAAGATTTAATTTTACTTCATACAGGAGATGTAAATGGTAAATTTTCCTCTAACCTATATTCAAATCATAAATATTTCTCTTTAACCTCATTATTAGGAAAATCTTCTATATATTTATTATCTAAAATTTCGAATAATCATTTATTCTTTTTTATAGTATTATCTTCATCACTACATCATAAATTTTGTTTATCTCCATCAAATATAACAAAACATGGAATTCAAAATTCCGTATATAATCTATAAAATCTATCTAATTCAGATTTTCATCCACATCTAACAATAGTTATTCATTCTTTTACATAATCAAATCAAACTAATTTAAATAAATATGGTAAAATCAATGTTTCGGATTGTCATTCAACTAGAATTACTTTATTTGAAAAAAAAGCTTCATTTGATTTTTGAGAATCTCATGTTTCTTCATAAGCGACTTGCATATGTTCTAAATAATCTTCTGCGCTAGACGTAATTCATTTTCTTAAAAATAAATCCTTTGTAAAATCGTCTACATTTCAACTTTTAATATATGTTCAATAAATATTTGATTTTCTGACTAAAAATATTTCATTAAAATTTCATGTACATAGAAAATCTGGTGAATGTGTAGTATAAAATATTTGAGTTGTTTGAGAGACTTTTCTTAAAATATTATAAAAGTTTCTTTGTGCTTGTGGATGAAGATAAAGCTCTGGTTCATCAATCAATATAGGACTATTATTATTTAAATTTAATTCTGAATAAGCTTTTAATATTGCTATTGAAATAGAGGCTTGAACTCACATTCATAAACTAGAGGCTTGAAATTCTAGTCAATTTTGTTCTTTTACTGTAATTTGTAATGTTCTATAAAAATTCCACGGGTCATACAAATTAAAATCTATATTAAATTCCTCCATTCATCTATTTAACTGTTCTGAAGTTTCTCTTTGAATTATCTCAGATAATTTTTCCATAATTTTAACTCAATTTTTATCCTCAACTGAAAATAATATTTTATCTTTTAAAAATCCTAAAACCTCTTTTAAATATTCAACTTTTCAAACTTCTTCTCATGTCTTTAGATGATTCATTGTTTCATTAGAAAATTGAGTATTAACTTCTTGTAATATTCTTCATAATAAACTCCACTTATTGGAAGGCATATATGAATTAATTTCTCTTTTAGTATCCAGATATGCACTAGAATATTTTTTCCTAATATCATCTCATCCAGGTATAATTCTTCAAGCATTTTCTATTTTAAATTTGAATTTTTCTTCATTTTCATTTAAGCAAAAAGATGTTCAATCATCAAATTCTAAAATAATAAAAATTTTATTATTTTCATCATCTCACATAAAATGGTCCTCTTTTGTAATTTGATTAAAACTTGGCCGTGATTTTCATAATAACCAGTCCAAAGCTTTAAAAATATTACTTTTTCATGTGCTATTTTCTCAAATAAAAGCGTTTAATCATTTACTTGGTTTGATATCTAATTCACTAATACTTTTATAATTTTTAATATAAATTCTAGTTATATACATTGATAGCTTTTGATTAAAATAATAAATCTATATTTACTATATTCTAAAAATAATTTTAATCTATATCAAATAAAATATTATGTTAAAAAATTATAATAAACTAATGAATATTGATTAGTGCACCCAAATATTCAACATAATAAACAAAATATTCTTTTAATTCTTCTTCTGTATAATTTGGAAAGACTTTTTCAAGTCTTTCTTTATATATCTCAAAATCTAGCTTACAATTTTCCATACTTGTAGTAGTTACCAAGTATCTCATCAATATTATTTTTAATATAATCATTTTCTCTTGCTTGAATCTTAGCATCCTTCTCTCTTCTAAGAAGATTTTCAGTATTATTTATTCATAAAAGCTCCTTTGTATTATCCTGAATATATCATTCTGCAATTAATACTCTCACTGGACAGAATCAAAGATTATAAGCTGTTCTTGCATAAGCTACAAACATAGCTTTTTTTTGTGTCTTATAATATAAACTTTGGTAATCTTCTGGATGCAATTTTGTTTTCTTTGCTTCGAATAATGAAATCTTCTTTCATTCTATTTCATTAAATATGTCAGTATATTTACGTAGATAATTTTTAAATATTCTCATTAATATTGGATTATCAAAAACTTCTCTATAATTTCTGACTTTTGCTAGCTCTGGTCTTATTTCAAGCTCTATTCTTGTAATATCATTTTCGACTAAATAATCTTGATACAAGGCTATCTTCTTTTTTACTAATATATCAGTAATTTTATTATAAACTCTTATTAATTGCCTTTTATTCTTTGAGTTCATCATCTCTCAATAATACCTCGTTTCAGTTTTTCAAGATTTTCTATAATCTCTTCCCGTTTTATAACTATCAAAGTAATTACTTAAAAGCTCGTCTATTTCAATTTTTAAGTCTATGCAGATATCAAATCTACGACAATGTTTTAAATCCATGTACCACTCTAAAAATCATAGTATTTCTTCATATTCTAATAATTTAAAGGCTGTAGAATAAACAGTTATATAGTCTCTTGTTCAGACTGGTTGTTTTTCACTTTTAGGAATTCATTTGTAATAAGCAAATAAACTATATTCTCCTTTAGTAAAAATAATTTTATACTTATACTTTGGAACTTCATTTTTAGTAATCTTGTATTCATCTAATTCAGAATAATTAGAGTTATCAAAATCTAGTTTATCAAATACTTCTTCATCTTTAAATGTTCAAAAGACTTCCAAATGGTCTAATCCAAAATGATGAATTCTATTCTCAATGTTCAAATTTTTCATTATTATTCAATAATGACTAGCTAGTACAGATATAAAAAATAGTACTGTTTTAAGTTAACTGCTCCCACATTAATGAGTGGGACTAAAAGAACATTATCTTGCAAAATAATTGAATAACCATCCAAACAAAAAGCTGTTTGCGATAGATATTCGCAAAACAGCTTAGTTGTTTTTGTATGTTATTTCAAATATGTAACAGGAGTATAATAGTTCCCCTATATTAGAACTTAGCATCAATTCAAGATGATGATATTCCGAAGAAAGAACTTCAATAACCTTTATTTTTAATCTTTTCTTCGATATCTTTTAATGAATCATGAAATAAATCATAATCTAATCCTCACTTTCAAATCTTAATATATTGTTGTTTGTCTCTAATTGTTTCTAATTCGATAAAAGAAATTTTGGT
This sequence comes from Candidatus Altimarinota bacterium, assembly GCA_034111025.1. Taxonomy (GTDB): domain Bacteria; phylum Patescibacteriota; class Gracilibacteria; order BD1-5; family UBA6164; genus CAJXJP01. The sequence goes on from JAWUYB010000051.1 coordinate 13,127, forward strand.
TTTTCAAGTTTCTCAAATTGCTATATAAATTAAATCTAGTATTTCATAATATTGTGTTGTTTCTCATTTCCAGGTTTTATTTACTTTGATTTCATCTCAATTAATACTTAAAATATTTCATTTTAAAGTAGATGTCTTTTTTAATAATAAATCATTAAAAGTTTCTTTATCAAAATTAACTATTTTATTAATAATAAATGTAACGTAATTTTCTTGGATATAGATTTCTTTAAAATTGATTATGTCTTTTTCATATAGTGTAAATAAAATTTTATAATAATATCATT
>JAWUYB010000052.1:0-40082 GCA_034111025.1 Candidatus Altimarinota bacterium
ATGGTACATGATTATATACCCAGCTCAAACTGTCATAATTAATACTGATAGTACTCATAATGCAACCATTAACTTTTGAATAATAGTTCAGAGTGTTCTATTAATAACTTGCGAAGTATTTCATTCAACTTCAAATCAAACTCAAATAGTTTCTTTCATTGATATAACAAAAGTTGGTTGTTCAAGACAACCTCCCGAGTCTGCACAATTTTTTTCATGCTCTGCTTTTGCATCTGTTTTTAATTTTTCTATATCATCTCAATATGCTTTATCGTAAGTATTCTTAGCATTTGCTTGTGCACTTTCTGCATCCTTTAATTTTTGTTGAGAAGCAGATAATTTTTCTTGTAATTTTTGTTGCTCAGCATTTATAGTTTCAACTACTTGTGGATTATCTTTATTCGCTTCTAATAATTTTTGATTTTCGGAAATTTGATCTTCTAATGTTTTATTTTCTTTTTTAGCTTTAGATAAATCATTGTTAGCATTTTCAAGAGTAGTTTTTTCTAAAGAATTTTGAGATAAAGTATTCGTTGCATCTAATTTTTCTTGAGATGTAGAATCTTTGTAATCAAGAGTATCATATGCATCCGCAATATCTTCAACGAAGTCATTAGTATTCTTTTCTTCATTACTTTTTTGTTTTTCTAAGTCTAGTTTTTCTTTTAAAACTTTTTTCGCATTTCATATTATTTCAGCAATTCTTGCATTTTCAGCATCGGTTACTTCTTGTTCTATTTTTTCATTATTAGCTTTTTCATTTTCTGCATGAGCTTGATTCGCTGTTTCTTGATCTTTATAAGGTGATATATTTTCTACATCATCACTATTATTATCTCAAAAACCCGGTATCTCTGAAAAAATATCAAATCAAAAATCTGTGGTAGTTGTAGATGTCTCTGTGGTAGTTGTCGTTAAAATAACATTATTAGGTCATTCTGCAAATCATTGATTTATCCCTCAAAAAAATAAAACAACTAAAACTGAAGTTAATATTATGTATTTTTTCATGGATTTTTCTTATAAAAAATATAAAACTTTGGGAAATAGTAACATAAAAAGGGTATTTATCAAAAATTTTATTATATTTTTGGGAAAAATTTGTATAATTGATTTTAAATAATATATATTCTCATAATATTCACATATTTAAATGAAGAAAAAAGAACTAAAGGTAGCTATCCTACATGAAATGTTAATAAAGCTCTGAGGAGCAGAAAAGGTTGTAGAAAAACTTCTGGATATTTTTCCTGATGCTGATTTATATACACTTATTTATGATGAAACTAAAGTCTGAAATGTTTTTCCTAAAGAAAAAATAAATACTCAATGTTCATCATTAATTTCCCAAAAAATATATAACTGGACAAAAAAACAAAGATTTTGTCTTGCTGCTATGTCATGAAGTGTCGAATCTTTAGATTTCTCAAAATATGATTTAGTCATATCAAGCTCTTCTGGTTTTGCTCACTGAGCTATAACAAAACCTGAAACACAATTTTTGGTATATTATCACTCTCCTGCTCGTTATATGTGGGATTGGACAAATGAATATAAAAAAGATATTTGATGCAATAAGTGATTAAAATGATATATGTTAAATAAACTCTTTTTAAAACTCAGACAATGGGATGTAATTGCAAGCTCTAGAGTAGACACTGTAGTAGCAAATGCAAAGAATACAGCAAAGAGAATAACAAAATACTACAGAAGAGAAAGTGAATTACTCTATCCTCCTATTGAAGTCAGTAGATTTCAAAAAGAAATCTCTCATTATAATAATTCACATTGAGATTATTATATAATAATCTCAGCACTCACAGAGTTTAAGAGACTTGATATTGCTATATCTGCTTTTAATAAAATGTCTGATAAAAAGTTATTAATAATTTGAGCTTGAGATTCTAGAAATAAACTCGAATCACTCTTAGAATGAAATAATATAATATTTACAGGTCCTCAGTATTGAGATGATTTAGTCTGACTCGTACAAAACTCACAAGGTTTAATATTTCCATGAGAAGAAGATTTTGGTATTGTACCTATTGAAGTTATGGCTGGGTGAAAACCAGTGTTTGCTTTATGAAAATGAGGTTTATTAGAAACGGTAGTTCAATGAGTAACATGAGATTTCTTCGACGATGATAACTGATGAGACTTTATAGATAAATTTAATACTTTTCATAAAAATAATCTAAACTGAATATATACAAGTCAAAACTGTAAAAGACAAGCTGATAAATTCTCAGATATAGAATTTGAAAAAAATTTACTAGAATTAATAAAATAAAACACTTGTCAAAAGTGTTTTATTTTTTATTATTAACTTAATTTACAATTCAACTTCACAAATGAAAAAAAATAAACAATGGAATTTATTAACTCTACTAACAGTTATTTTCACTATATTAATGCCTTTTTATGTATTTTTAAAGGTATTATTTGAACATAAATTTTGAATACTTGGATTCTGAATAGTAATAAAAGAATGATTACTTATATTGCTATGATTAATAGTAATATATGAATTTATCAAAAATAAAGTTTTTCCAAAAATTGAACTATTAGATATTTTTATTCTCTTATATTTTATATATTGAATATGAATAACAATATATCAATGACTTCCTATAGAACATATTATTTATTGATGAAGATATGACTTCATGTTCTTATGAGTATTTTTACTTTACAAACATGCTGCTCAATTTTTAAAAATTCGTAGTAATAAACTTATTCAATACTTTTTGATATCAGCATCTGTAAGTATATTCTTATGAATAATGATTAAGTTTATGTTATGAGAAAGTACTTTAATGTATTTTGGGTTTAGTGATTATGCAAGTAACTGGACCTATAATGGAAGTATACCTACTCATCATGGTTTAGATTGATCTGGAATTAAGAGATTTCAATGATTATTAGAATGACCGAATGCTATGTGATATTTTCTTATAGTTTATTCTGCTTTAGTACTACATATTCAAAAGAAAAAATTTCAATTTCATAATGTATTATTCTTAATACTTATGTTATGGTTAGTATTAATCACTTATTCTCGTTCTGCATTATTATGAATTTGAATAGCTTGAGCATCATTATTCTTATTAAATATTAAATATATTTACTATTCTGTAAGAAAATATATTATTCCTCTTTTATTACTATTTGTAATAATATTTGGTTGAATAGCATATGTTTTTCAAGAAAAAATTTATCATGCAGTCGTTCGTCCCGGTTCTACTGCAGGACATTCTGAAAGAATGGAAATATGAATAAATAGATTTCAAGATAATATATATGGTGCATGACTGGCTACATCAGGACCTGCATTTAGGAATGTTTATCCAAATAAAACAAGTCGTTTAGATGAAGAATATTATATACCTGAAAGTTGGTTTATTCAACAATTAATTGAATGAGGTTTTATATATTTTTCACTATTTCTTCTCATATTTTTAACATTATTATTAAAAACATATAAAAAATCTCCAATGATTTTTTGAGCAATAGCTGCAGTATTAATTATGAACATATTTCTACATATATTTGAATCCACACATCTCAGTTATGTTTTCTTTCTTATATTATGAATAATAATTTACGAAAATAATAAAAAAAGTCACAGAATTTAATTCTTTGACTTTTTTTTGTTTCATATACAATATTTTTATTCATATTACATACTTTTTATATAAAATAATTTGCTTCACATTCAAGATTCAATAAACTAAATATAATTTACTAGTAACTAAAGAATATGAAAAAAATTTGTTCAATAATACTTGCCATGATACTAATAATAACACCTATATTACAAGTATCTGCTTATGATATAATAAATGAAAAAAAAATTGCAGTTAAAAATATACTCCTTACAAAATCTCAACTTAAAAAGATAACTAAATGAGAACAATATATTACTGCAATGGATAATTTTATTGCTAAAATTAAGAATAATCAAAAAAAATTAAATTCTATTGAATATAAATTATCAACAGCTATTAATAACATAAAATCAAAGCAATGAGCTTGAATAACTTTAAGTAAAAAAGATAGTAATTTACTTAAAATACTATCTTATACTCAAGCAAGAATTACTTTTATTCAATTGGATAATTTACAAAAAATTGAAGAAACTTGAAAAGAAAAATTAACTAAAATATTAGAACAAGTAAAGAATCCTGATATATCTCAATTAGATAAAGAAAAGTTAGAAGATACTGTAATTAAAATTCAAAAAAAATTACTAGATCAATCAAAATTGACTGTAAATAATATTATGTGAGATTTTGAAGAATACTTTAATTATGAAAATAAAGGTGACTTTGAAATGAATTTTAATTCAGATCATGAATCTATTGGAAAAATTAACGCTGAATTAAAGCTATCAGACTATGTAACACAAACATCTAATTTTGATTCACGTTTTAACTGAAATCTAACAGCGATGATTGAGGCACTACCTAAATGAGGAGAAGCTCTAAAGTGAGAATTTAATAATTTTGTAGAATTTATATTTAAAGACTGAAAATATTATGCACTAGTAAAAGATTTAAATATAGTTAGTGAAGAAAATTTAGAAGATTTTCAAGAGATATTAGATAATTTAAAAGATCTAGCAAAAGAAAATAATTATATAGAATTTTCTGATGATCAAAGTGTTGAAGGAATTGAATTAATTAGATATTTTCATCCTGATAACTTCTTTAAGGATGCTGATAATTTATTTTCAAAATCTATGTTCACTGCGTATAAAAAAGAATGAGATATCTATTCTATAATACCTACAAAATATGCTTGTGATACAATGAAAGTCTTAATGAATAAGTTTGACCCATTTTCTCCTGATACTTGTACTAATAATCAATACAGAGATATTATAGAAGATATAATATCAAAATGAGAACTTACTATGACTCTTGGAAATGAGAATATATTAACATATTCTCAATATCCTGATTATAACATAGATAAATTTGATATAGTTGTATCTTTTACAGATTCAGCTATACAAAAATTTACTCTTAATTTATTACCGAATCAAACTGAATACAAAGATGAAGGATTTCATATAAGTTATCAAAAAAATAAAATACTTAATTTTAACTTGTATGCTGAAGAGTGAGAATATGATATAAAATTTGATAGTATATTAGATACAAGAAATAATTTTTCATCAATTACACATAGTGCATATATTCAAGATTGAAGAGATACATATAATTTGAGTATAAACTTACAAAATAAAAAAATAAACTGAGATTTCATTGTTGAAACTAAAAAAGAAAAATACAACTATCAAACAAGCGAATATGAATCAATAGGAACTGAATATATTACTGCAAATATATACTGAAATACTAATTCAAGAAATGAATTAAATAATATAAATTTAGACTATTATGGGAATGATTGAGAAAAAAATTATTTAACATGAGAAATAATTTATGACCTCCCACGATTAAAAATAGTAAATAATTACCAAGATGATTTTGGAAATATTGAATTTCTGTTTGATTGAAAATGGAATACAAAAAATAATAATTTTGATAATTTTTCTACTGCTGCTGATGTTTCACAAAAAGATAGAAAATATAATAATGAAACATATCAATACGAATATACTCAAGAAGAAGCAAAGATATTTGATATGAAATATACACTGAGTAATTGAGATATTAAAGGTACTTTAAATACTTATGATAATAAAGTATTAGTATTATGAATTGTAACTAATGGTTCTTATGAAAAAGATAAATTAGAACTAGATAATATAATTAATGCAAATTTTATAAATTCAATGTTTTGATATGCAAAAAATACTAGAAATAGTAAAAGGGTTAGTGATTTATCTAATCTAAGCAAAATGACTGAAATGTATATCACAAAAAATTGAATGTTACCTAGTAGTGAATCATTTTGGGAAGAAATGGGAATTAATAAAGATGATTTTCAAGATCCAATAGCTAATGTGGAGATTAATGGTTGTAAATTCGGATATACTTATGCTAAATGAAATAATTCTTATCAATTTTCTTCTTGTACAGAATGATCAGATATAAAGATAACAAAATGAAACTATTATGAATGAAAAGATGATAAATTAGCTAATAGAGAATATTTAGAATGATATACAGCTTGGGGAAAACAAGATACTCAAGAAAAAGAAACTCCTATTATTAATATAAATTTAATTTATGATAGTGTTTGAAATAACTTTAATCAAAATCTATACCTAGATACTATATATGAATGAGAAACTATATTCGAATTTAATATGAAAAACATAGGAATTATTGAATATAAAAAAATAGATATTCAAACTCCTACTAACACAGTTCCTTTTGAAGAAGTATTTGAAACTAACAATAATTATTAATAAAAATGAAGAGAATTAATCTCTTCATTTTTATTATTTGCTTTATTTTGTTTTTATTGTAGAATATATTTTAATAATTATTAATTACATATTATGAAAAATATATTTATATCTATTATTTCGATAATTATCTTAGTGTTCCCTTCATTGGCTATAGCTGAATTATCTCAATCAAAAATTCAAAAAGAAATGGTAATCGCTAGATATCAAGTTGATAAAGACTATTGAGTAAAATTAGTTCAAAAAATTGATACAGTTTTTATAAAAAAAATGATGGTAAATGATATGGAACTTTTTCAAAGCTTAAATACTAAATTAAATAGATATTTTAATAACAAGTCTATTTCAGGATATTTATCAAAAAAAGAAAGATTATATAAATATTTATATATTCGTACAACATATGAATTAAAATATAGAAAATAAAAAAACACACTTTAAAGTGTGTTTTTTTATTTCATTATATATCAACCATCTATTGAGAATAATATTTTAGAAATTTCTTTACTATAATATTTATCTATAAGACTGAGTATTATATTATCATTTTCAAAATTGTATTCTAGACCATAATAATCATTAACAGTTTCTATTTTACCATCTGGAAATATTATAAATAAGGCTTCTTTATTTATATCGCTTAATCTATAAATAACAACAGCTCAAGGATTATATGAAACAGTCTCTGGGATTTGGTAATAACCATAATCTTGAGTATCTGTAAACTTCATATACATTCCATTTTTACTTACATTATCAAAATTATCTACTAATTTAATAGTTTTTCATTCTGATACTTGTAAATATTGATAATAAATACTATTTCAATTTTTAAGTATTTCAATTTTTGGATAATACGAATCATTATTTATACTATTAGACGCAAATACTTTAATAGTTGAACTAAAATCTTTTAATATTATTTTTCATGTATTTTCTAATATTTCAGCGACAATAGTCTTTCAATATTCTAATGTTAACCCTGTATTATTTTCATCAATCTTGAATTGATAATCTCATTCATCTGTCCATGCTTTATGAGATCATTCATTATTATTCAATTTAGAAACTACTCCTCCTCTATAACGGTATAATGATACAGGCTCATCATCAAGATTTTCATCAATCAATCAAATAAGTCATAATTCATTTATTGTTTCTATTTGAGGAGTTGGTGAATAAATTTTAAAAGGTATTTCTGAATATGAACTATTACTATTTTCATCTACAAGAGTAATTCCTATTTTTGTTTTATCTAAGTAATCATACTTTCAAAAAGTAATTTCTAATTTTTGAGAATTATGGTTAATTTTATCACTTAATATATCTCTATCGTTTTTTGTATCTCAATCTCAATTAGTATCTGAGTCTAAATCCATATCAATCACTATATCTTGTATCCCTCTTAGTCATCAATCTTCATATATCATCCCTCATATATCAATGATTTTTTCTTGATATACGGGTATTTGTATTCAACTTATATATAATTCTGGAGCAATATTATCAGCTTCTTTTTGAGGAGATAATAATATTTGATTTGAGTATGTAGAAAAAATATTATTTTTAAATGATTGTATAGTTGCATATAAATAATCATTATCCATATTTAAACTAAAAGTTAATCTTTCATCTTTTGTTCATAAATCATATAACCAATATTCTTCAATAAAATTAAAATTTAAAAGAGCTTCACTTCCTTCATAATAAACTAATTCTATATATGCCATTGTATCTATAGAATTAATATCTCATATATATTCAATATGTGATCCTAATGATAATGGTAATCATTTATATTTACGAATTTCTTCTCATCTAAGTGTTATATCATAACGACCTTCTATATAAGCATCTCAAGATATTCCTATAATTTTTATAGATGATTTTAATTCAATATATTTATTTTTAGAAACAACTATGATTTGTTTATCTGTAGATCAATCAATCATATAAGTAAGTCTAAATGCTTGATTTCAAGCATATATTTTTGTTCCAGCTGATATATCTATTATATTACCTTCTTCTAAATCTTTTTTTATATCTATTAGTTCTTTTGTTTTTAATATTATATCTTTTAACTTACCTATATTATTGATATAGGCTACATTATTTCAAAAAATAAATATTTCATTCTCTTTTTCAAAAGTACTTTCTTCTATATTACTCACACCATCTATAATAGATATTTTTTTTGTTGTTTTATCAACCAAACGACTATATATCATTCTATAATTAAATAATTCTTGATTACTAGAACTAGAAAAACCTGCATTGATTATGTTATTATCAATAATTCATTCTTTAAAATTATCAATTGAACTATAAAAAATATCTCAGTTATAAAATGGATTATCATCAGAATCTATGGTTTCTACCTCTCTACTTAGTTGAGAATCGCTTATATTTAAATTTTCTTTTATAAAGATTTGTCCATTCATCATATAAATAACATCAGTATCTCAATCATTATCTGAATCGATGTTGCTTATTTCTTCTTTCCCTGTTAATTCATCTAAATAATCAAATAAACGATAAGAATAATCCTCTCATCAAACGTTCTCAATAGTATATAATCATTCATAATCATATTTATATGGAGATTTAGATTGAACTTGACATTTATTACCACTCGGAACATGTCCTAATGATGTAGCTGTCATAGCTAATTGAGACTTTCCATTACTATAAGTAGTTAATGGAGAAGATACACTTTGAAGTAATTCTTCTCAACGTTCAGCTAAATCAGTAACCATAACATCTTTTGAAGGTGTAATAATATTATTAGCTGATTCAATAAATCTTTGATTATAAATATCTAAACGTGAGTTATAAGAATCTACATCAGATATTATATTTGAACTTACAGTTTGTATAAAACTAGGTTTCATATATTCCATGAGATTTTTTTCAACTTCTTTATTTTTTAGAATTTCAGTATGTAAAATATCTTTTACCGTTTCAAATTTATCAAAATTATTTTTTTGTAAATCAGAAATTAATTTATTTTCTGATTCAAATTTATAATCAAATGCTTCATCCCAAACACTTCTAAATGAATTATATTTTGGGTGAGAAACAAACACATCACTCGATAATGCTTCGGCAACTAATAATTTGAAATCATTATTTGAAATAGTTACATCTTTTTGAGTATCTAAGTAATATACTAATTGACCTATTCCTTGAGAGACATATACAGCTAGTCAAGTAAGTAAGTCTTGTTTAGAATATGATATTTCAGATTCAACTCAATCAGTTCAAATATTTATATCAATATTTGAAGGTAAATTAGAAAAATCGAAATCATCTACTCATAAGTTTAATATTTGAGTAAAATCACTACTAAAGTTAGTCAAGGGCATTGTAATTTGACGAGTCAATTCAGTGATAAAATCTGTTTCAAATTCTAAATTAACAAACGTTGTTACTTTTATAGCATCAACAAATGGATAAGAGAATTGTGGCATCGATAAATCTATAAAATCTGTTGGAAGATATCATTGTCTTTCAGTCAAGAATGCAATTTGATCTCATGCTCTCCACTCAGGAACAAAAGGACTTGTTTTCAGAATACACATGGCCTTTGTAATAGCTTTGAGTATTTCTAAAATTCATTCTAATGAAGCAAACATTTTCGGTAATGTTGGTGGTGGTGGTAAATTTGGTAGTTCTACCGTTGGTAAACCTGGTAGATCTGGTAATTCAGGTATTACTATAGTTGGTAAAATTGGTATAGATAATGATTCTTGAATATTAATTGAAAGATTTGGAACATCTGGTAACTTTAAATTTGGTAAATCTGGTAATAAAATTGGACGTGTCCCAAAATTAAATTCAGGTAAACTAATCGTTAACCCAGCTCTTATGTTATGTAAATCCATAATAATATCTGGCCATTTTGGAAATTGTATTACTGGAATTTGTGGTATTACCGCACTAATCATCTTCCAAATGAAAGTCATTAAATCTCACCTTTCATTTTTACATTCTGAACATTCTGCTTCATAATCTACAAATACATCAATAAGTAATTGCCAAGATTTAAGTATTGCTTTAATTAATATATATAATTCAACCCAAGATTTAAACCTTTCTCAATTTTTTCAAATCCATCACCCTAGTATTTCAGATATACTTTCCACATTACAAAGTATTTGTTCTAAATAATCTTCTTTTTTCTTTACAAGCTTATTTAATTCCTTTGGAAAGTTTTTATACGATTGAATTATTTCTAAATTTTTATCCATTGAGCCAATTAATATATCCACATCTAGTATTATTTTATTAGCTGCTGTATTAGCATCTTCACATTCTTTTTGTGTCATTTTTGGATTATCCTCTGAACAAGTAGCTCAAAATGACCATGCATCTTGAGCTCTTTTTAACTCCTCTTTCCATTTATCTATAGTGCCTTTCCATTTCATTTCAGTAGCTGCTATTTCAGCAGAATCAACCCAAGGAATCTCAACACTTAAACTTTCTTGTGTAAAGTTAACAAGTGGTATATTTGATAAGAATGTATAAGCTTCTTTTATTCAAGAATTTACCGTATCTAAATTTCATGATCATACTAATCATGTTATATTTTCATCTGCATTAACTACATCATCCATATCTTTTGACTTAGATTCTCAAAAATCTAGTACTCATGAAAAATCTGGAAGAATAATAAACACAGTTGGGAAATCAGTTAATTTATTAACAATTTCTTCAATTTGTCTTGTTACCCATCACATTAAGAAATCAGGAAATGCTGATATTCTTCTATTTTGAACTTGTATAATATCACTAAAATCTCATGATTTCACAGCTCAAAAATCTATATTGAGAGATAATTCATCATCCAATCCTTGCCCATTTATTTGAACTAATGGTTCATTTAATCTTGATCAAATATTTGAACTATCTGGATGTGAAATTTTTGTAAAAGATTCTTTAAATTTATCTTCAAAACTTTGTGATTTCACTCATGTAGATTTATAGTCAAGGTATTCTTGAACTAAATCTAAATCAAGATCAGTATTTTTATTTTTTGTTCAACTACAGTTCGCATTAAAAATTCCAAAACCTTTTCCTGATACTCAACCTGATATTGATCATGCAACTGGGAAACCAACTGATCAAGGATCTCAATCTGATCAATCATTGCTACAACTTGCTAATGGCATAGCCGTAACTATACAATTTCATCCTGGTAATAATGGATGTAATCAAGGCATATTAGAATATCCCGCTACTCTTGCAGGTCAACCAAAACATGCTGCCACTCAAAATCATCATGTCAAAGTTGGTGTTGCAAATAAACGGAAGAAATTAGAAGGACTATCAATTCATAAATATCAACCCGCTCATGTATTTGAACATCACTCACTCAATGGGCTTGGTGGCCAAACAGCAGGTCAACATATAGGTCAATATTGGAACCAAGTTAAAGCAGAAAATATAGGAATTCATTCATCAATATTTAAACCATCACCTATTGGTACTCAAAATAGAGTAGGATCTCATCCTGGTGCTAAAGGTGCCCAATTAAGTGGTGTAGCAATACAACCTCATCATCAAAATCCACAACTAAATCATTGTATCAAGTTATCAACACCAGCTAATACATGGTCAATATTTTCTTCAATATCTTCTAAATTAGATAAGAAATCTTTACTAGAATCAGAAGAATCTTCACTATCAGGAATACCATCATTATCTGAATCAATATTAATTTTTCATAATGCAGTTTCTGCATATTTTTGTTGATCCGATATACTTCAGCCAGTTAAATCATCAATATAATCTGGTATTCAATTTTGGTTTAAATCTTCTACATTTTTAGAAACCTCTTCAGGTAATCAAATATTACTTTCATTACATTTAGGTGTTTTTATTCATCTCACATAACCAGGTTTTATTATAGTTTCATTACAGTCATCTATATTATTATTATTAGAGTCTACTCAACATGAACGGAATAATGTCTTAGTTTCTCAACAACTTTCATGTGATACTGAATAAAATATATCTCCAAAGCTATCATCTCATACTTCTCATTTTTCAAATAATCATACTTGAATATGTCAGTATTTTATAGGAGCAGTTTTTAATTTAGCTGATAAGCTCAACGATTCACCAGGAGCTAAACTAAAATCATCAACCATGAAATCATATCAAGGTATATCGTAACGTACTTGAGCAGGAATAGATGTAGTTAAAGTTAATTGATCCAGTGTGAATATTGTTACTATATTTTCAACATAAGATATATTATTCAGTGTCTTAGTTGAATTATTTTTAATAAGAAGGTTAAAATCAATAGTAGATCCTCATACTAATTCTCAGTTATATGTTTTAGATACTTCAATATCTAAAATCTCTACATATTTACTCTTAATAAAACTGCTTTCTGCTAGTTCTGGGTAACTTTCAGGATATCAATAATCATTATTAGTGTTTGCTAATAAATTAGATAAAGAATTTTGAGATTCTATAATACCATTTCAAGTTTCATCAGATACAGGAGTATTTATTCATTCTACTAATAATTCAGCTTGAGTTCAATTAGGTATTTCTGAATATTTGTAAGGTATTTTTACATATATCAAAGATTCTAAGGCTGTTGTATTTACACCATTTCAATCATAATCAGCAAGATTTTCAACATTATCATGTATAGCATTTTGAAATGCCTCACTTTCAGATATCAGTTCACTAAAATCTCATGCTTGTTTTTCTGTTGTTAATCATTCAAAATACAATGCTCCTCTATCTGTACGTGCTGATCAATTTAACTCAGGCATGTCTGCACTTCAAACCTTTTTCAAAATGAATTCTGGTTTATTAGCAACACCAGATCAAAATAATATACTTATTCATCACCTTTCATCAAGAATGATAATATCATCTGAACCATCATTATCCATATCATATACTTCAGATCTGATTATTTTATTTAATCATGAAATTTGTTTAGAAATATCAAATCTGACAAAATCTTTTTTATTATTATTTAATATAAAAGGTAATCATTGGTTATTAATGAAAAATATATCTTCGTATCAATCTCAAGTAAAATCTCATCATTTAACTCATTCTGATGGTCATAAATCATAAATTTGAGCAATATTTCATCTAGAAGAAAAACCTTTTTCGTTAGTAGTATTTTCTAGTAATTCTAAGTAATTATCTCTATGAATTAATAATAAATCTTCTTTATTATCATTATTATAATCAAATATATTATAACTATCTACCGTAGATTTATTTGAAATCAATTTTCCTATAGTAGGATCGAATGTCCTTAATATACCTGGTTTTTTTGGAAGATCTTTTTGTATTTTTTTAAGACTTAAAACTGGATCTCACAGAGTAACTACTCAAAATGATTGATATGACTTTACAGATTCTCATACACTTGCTCATGCTGAGAATTGTAATAGACTTTTATTTCATTCTGTCCATCATATTCATCATTTTTCAGCAAAATTTTCGTATGCCGACATATTTCATTTACTAAAATCATTAAGTCTATGTTCTGTATCAAATGGACTATTAAAGTAAATAACCTTATTTGTATGTCCATTATCATATACATCTCTGACTACATAGTTTCAACCTCAAAGTAAAATTAATATTTGATTCGAGACAGATTTAATTTTTTGTTCAAACAACTCTGAATTTCTAGTAGTCTTTATTTCTGCTCATACAAAAGAATAAAGTATTGTTCAAATTTTTTGTCATGATATAAAAATTCAAATTTGTAAATTATCTTTTTTGTTTTTTTCTAATTCAAAGTAAACTTTTCAATTTCTTTCTACTATTCCATTACTATCAATAGAAAATATCTTTCTTCAAGTATCATTTTGTAAATACAAACTATCATTAGCTGTTAATACTTGGTAATCAGAATTTCATGTAGATAAGAATATAGTTGTTTCATCTAATTCTAAATTTTCAATACAATTATTTATATCACCATCAGTATTTTTACAAGATTTCAATTGAGTATTTCAACCTAAAACAGGTTGAATTTTTCAAATATAATCTCAAAGTGCTACATTTTTTATAGATACTCAAAGCTTATTATTCTCAATATTAACTCAGAAATCAATATCAGTTGATAAATCACTCTTATTAGCAACAGAATTGATTCAACCAAAAGCATCAATCATAACCACATCGTTATGTGAATATGGACTATTTAATAATGAAGTAACAGTTATTGATCTATTATCATTAAATAATAACGCACCAGCTAAATAATTTTCTTTAGTAATATCTCAATATGGAGCTCATAATAATGTTGTATACAATGAGTTATATGTTGTTTTTTCTAAAGCTTTTTTATTCCAATAGTAATATGTATTTAGCTGACCTATAGCTTCTAATCAATTATAGTTCGCTTTAAAATATGCCATTCATGGTTGATCAGTAGCTTCAACAATAACATTAGCAGATCAATTATTAATTATAGCAGAAACTCAATTTGATGGAGTATATTTTTCATATTCAGGAAGAATTTCAATTACAACATTTCATCATTTTTCATCATATGTAACATTTCAATATTGATCTTTAACAAATACTTCGATTTTTGAAGTATTTCATTCATTAGCTTCAATAGCATATTTATCCATTCAAAGCTGTATATAAGCAGGCACATCATGATTAATTTTAATATTATTATTATAAATACTTTTTAATCATTCTACTTGTATTTCTATTGGAACATCAGAAGCAGCAAGTATTGTAGTTATAAGTTCAACATTTGCTACACCATTAATTACAGGAAAATATGCTTGCGTAGTCTTCCCATAAATATCATTAATACTGAAATATAAACGTGAATTTATATCACTATAAATTGAATTATTTTCATCAACAATATTAATTTTTAGATTATAAGTATCTCATCATACTTTAATACTACTATTTTCAACTAATTCTAATTGTATTTCATTTATAACTTGAATTTCTTGAATTTTTGATAAAATTGTTTTTCAACTAAAGTTTTTTAACTCAAAATTAATTTTAGATTTTCATTTATTTTCAGTTGATTTTAAACGAAATATTTTATACCCCTCTATTACTTGAGAAGATGATTTATTTGAATTATCATTTTCAAATACTATATTATTTCAATCTATGTTAATATCGAGGGTATTATTAGATCAAATGACAACATTGTCATACTTATCTAATATAGTGATAACGTTAGAAATTACAGCTCAATCAGATTCTAATACAGTAGCTCACATAGCTAAATCTAATTTATTTGGAATAGATGCTAATACTTCAATTTCTTTTTTTACCTTATATCAATCAGCATCTATAATCTCTAATGTTAAGTTCCCTGATTTAGTTAAACCAAAGAATTCATAAAAATTCTTTAGTTGATTTTTATTTATGGTAGAACTTTCAAGTAATTGACTATTTTTATCATATAATTTTATAGTCAATGGATATGAAACTTCTAATTGATTTCATCATTTAGAAATATTTTCTAGGCTAATAACTAATTTATTTGGATTATCATTTTTAGAATAAATTTGTTTTTTAATATCATTGATTGATTGTTGATTTTTATCAATCATAAATATTTGAGAAATTGTATTTGCTATGACCGTACTATTTCATATTTTTGCTTCAATTTTTCAAGTATCAATATTATCAATTAAATTATAAGTAGTAGAAAATAATCTGTCCCCTCTTACTTCTACTTTAATTTCATCTCAAATTAGTGAAATTTCATTTTTTCAACTAGAATTAATAACTTCTAATGATGCTTGAAATATATAATTTACATCTAAAGTTTTCGTAGAAAATTGCATCTTAGCAATACCTGATTTAACTCAAACTGGTCTTTCTATAAAATTAATATATTTCTTTACTAATGAATCATCATCTCATAAAGAATATAATATTTTTTTATTCGAATCATTAAATAATTTATCAATATTTTTTGGTCATTCAATTTTTAATAATTTAAATGTAACTTTTGTATGATTATCAAAAGATAGAATATTTCCTTGTGAATCTAAGAGTTCAGCTTTTAATATACCTGGCTTATTATAATAATATTTATTACTATCAGAATAACTATTAATTGAACCTCATTTTAATTTATTTTCTAAACAGTCATTTATTCAATTTTTATCTGTATCTCAATTACATTGTTCTAAGTATTCTTTATCTTCGTTTGATAATAAAGGTAATGTAGGTCCACATGTGCTTTCATTTACAGTAATAGTAGGTGGTAGCATATCATCTAACCAACATACTATAGCTGGTATCCACTCGAATATAGGTACACCTTCTGGTGGAGCACACTTAAATACAGCCGAGTTAGCATCCTTATTTGCATCTGAATTCGAATTTCATATATTTTGTCCTAATAATTTTGATTGTAATGAAGCATTTTTTTGTACAATATCAGCATAAGGATTATCTCATTTTGACTCTGGATTCATTTGAATATACATATTTTCAGAATCTCCATAAGCTCATAAATACGCTATTTCATATTGTTTTTTATTTTTAGGTATATTAAATTTATTGTCTGCATTAATAAATTGATCATTTAGATAATTTTCAAATACAAACTTATATTTTGCCGAAACAGAATTTAGATTATTCCAATATATAGAAAATATAACCGAATCTAGGTAGGTTAATGTTTTTATATCATCTCATATAATTAAATCTTTTGATCATTTATTTTTTAAAAATTCATAGAAATTAATATCTCAAAAGTCTTGTTTATTATCTTGAAAATATTTTTTTAGATAATTGTCTATATTTTCATAATTTAAATCTATTCACTCAGGGGGTGATAATCTAAATAAATACGGATAATTTATTTTTTTATAATTTCATGAAAGGTCTTTAAAGTCAATATATCTGTCATCATCAATAGGTATATTTGGAGTAATACCTGATTTAATTTGTTCAGTAATAGTATAGATTGATGGTTCATTATGTTTAATGACTGATGATATCTTTTTAAAAAAGTATTTTTCAGTTCAATCAACACAAATTAATCCACTACATTTTCATCTATTATTTAATGATTCATATGTTTGTATAAAATTTCTTTTTATTGCAGGAATTGTACAATTCCAATCATTTTTTCATGGAAAAATTCATAATGCAGGCAGTTGATATTTTACATGTGGTGAATCTTCTCTACGTACATCATATAAAGTAAATGCAAAAAAATTATTATCTAAACACTGTCTATAACTCGATGCACTAAAACCTGCTTGAGTATGAGCTCAAGCAATATCAAATACAGGTAATAATGCAGCATCTAAGTTTGAATTATTTAAACTCATAGCTCCTTGAGATGTTTGTGATTGATCTAGATTTAAAGGTGTTTCTCCTCAAAAGACTGATTGAGAAGTGTATCAGTTATTTATATTTTGTAAACATACTTTAGAGCTAGACTCCATAGACATATCAATTGCTTCTATATAAGCCATATCAGATTCTATATTTCATACAACCAATCATCTAGATCCCAGAGTTACAACACCTGATCAAAATTCAGATCATCTAAATGGTGAACAATCAATAGCACTTGAGTAGCTCTTTGGGCTTGATCCTGATAACAAATTCACATAAACATCAGTATAATTTTCTCAATATTTTCTTCATCATACTTCTACTCTGTATGGAAGATAGACATCATCTTGTAGTGAAAATTCAACTTTTCTATTAATTTCTTTTTCAATATCATCTCAAGCTTCTTTTAGGATTTCGTCATTTACTCAATCTAAAATAGTTATGATATAAGGGATAAAATCTACATTTACTTTATTTCATGACAAATTATATCTCCCAGCGTTATGTACATTTTTTCTTAATTCTCATATAGATCATTTACTAAATATTTCAGCAAATTTTTTAGTAGATTTATTAACAATATGTCTTAACTGAATATCAGGAACATTTAATAAATCTGGTCAACCAGATACTGAAGACAAGTCAACTCATTCTCAAAGAATACTTTGTAGTCATTCCATTGCCTTATCTTGTGATCCTAAAACTTTATCCTTAATCTTTTCAGCTAAGTCTTTACTATATCTTTTATAAAGAATATCTTCTTTATTTTCTAAGTATGCCTCGTATGCATTATAACTTTCTAAATTAATAGCCTGAGTTTCTCTTATTTGATCAAAGTAAAAAACAAAGGGTTCATAATCAGTAGGAATACCTGAATTTAAATTTCAGTTTAAAATTCCTTTTTCATCTTTAAATAATCACTCTCAGTTATAATAATCATTATTCTTAGAAAAGTATTTTTGAATAGCTGTTATATTATTTGTATCACTTCATAAGTTAGGTGAAATAATACCATGCCATATTTCAACACCTAATCCATGTATATTATTTTCATTTTTTTCATATTGTCCTGATTCATGATTAAAAACAAAATATTTATCTTCAAAATCAACATAAGGAACAACAGTTTTTTGTGCATCAGTATTTTCATGAGCTATTGGTAAATTTAGATCTCAAACTAATACAGTTCATATTAATTTTCCATTCTCTAAAGAATTATCAATAGATCTTAATCATTCAAAATATAATGATTCATTTAAAGAAGCTATTTCATAAGCTGTAGCTGATTTTGGTGTTGGGAATATTATTACTTTTGTATTTTCTAATTGATTAGAGATATTGTTAGCATACGTAGATAGTGATCATCTTAATAATGGATACATATCTTCATTTACTATAATTGAAACTATGTTTTTATATCATTTATTATCTGCAAATACAGATCCGTCATTAATAGGAAAATGTATAGTGCTCGAAAAGAAAAAGAAAAATAATATGAAAAATGATGTAAATCTTTGAAATTTTGAGTATTGCATATTGTTTATTTTCTAGCTACAAAATAAAAATAGAGACTTTTTAACATTTTAGTTAAAAAGTCTCTATTTACAACATTTTTTGTACTATTTATTTATACAAATTTTATAGGAACTCAATGTATAATTAACCTTAAATTATTAACTCTTTATTTAAAAAGAAATAGTCTCATAAAAAAAATAAAAATAGAGAATATTTTTATTTTTTTATCTTATTATAGTTCAGTTTTTCCACCCATATATGGGATTAATTTTGATGGTAATTTTACTTTCCCTTGAGAAGTTTGATGATTTTCTAATAACAATGCTAAAAATCTTGGTGTAGCAAGACAAGTATTATTTAAAGTATGACAGAATTCTAATTTTCCTGTTTCTTTATTTTTATATCTTGTATTAGTTCTTCTAGATTGGAAATCATGAATTATAGAACAACTTCCGAGTTCTATATATCTATTTTGTGCTGGAGACCATGCTTCTAGATCATACATTTTCACTTTATTAAAACCAATATCACCTGAACATGCCTCTAAGACATGATATGGCATTTCCATATCTTTCACAAGTCATTCAAAAAGAGAAAACATTTTTTGAAACATTTTTTCTGATTCTTCAGGATCATTTTTACAAAAAATATACATTTCTTGTTTATTAAATTGATTTCATCTAACAAAACCTCTTGTATCTTTTCATGCAGATCATGCTTCTCTACGAAAACACGTAGAATATGCAGTATACATTAAAGGCAATTTTTCTTCACTAATAACTTCTCATGCATGAAGAGAATTAATAGCTATTTCTGAAGTTCATGCAAGGCATCGATTATCATTTCCTAATAAATATACATCTTGATCCATTACAGACATATCACTTCCAGGGAAATGTCCTGCATCAAATATAGCTTCTTTATTAACAAGAGCTGGAAGATTTAATGTAATAAAACCTGCTTCTTCCATCTTATCTTGTATATAATTATACAATGCAAACTCTAATCTCGCCAACCTTCATTTTAAACATAAGATACTTCTTGATCAACAAATGTTTGATACTCTTTGAAATTCAGCCCAGTCATTTTTTTCACATAAATCAATGTGTGATAATACATCAAAATCAAACCTAGTTTTTTCACCCTCGGTTCTTAAAATAACATTTTGCTCATCAGTTTCTCCTACTGGAATATCAGTATGGGGTATTTGTGGTACAAATAATAAAAGTTCTTTGTATTCAGCTTTAAATGGAAGTAATTCTTCTTCTAAAATCTTTATTTCATTTCATGCATTTTTAGATGCTTCTATAATATCTCATCTATTTTCTGAAGGTGTTGATTTAATTTGAGATGAAAGTGTATTTTTTGTAGACCTTAAATCATCAAGTTTAATATTTGATAATTTTAAAATTTCTGATAGTTCTAATATTCTATCAATATCACATTCAAACCCTTTTATTTTGCACGCTCTTTTAACTAATTCAGGATTTTCTTTAATTATTTTTATATCTAACATAATAACTTTATTAAATTGATTATTTTTTTAATATTTTTTTAATTTTTCTTATTAAAACAAGAATAGTATAGTGAAATCTTTTATTTATCCAAATAAAAGATTGGGATACTGCTCTTGCGTCTTTCGTTAATTTTAACTTAAAATCTGTTACTCAGGATAATTCACTATTTTTATCTCATGGACTAGCAATTCATAAAAAGTCATATATTTTTGATCCTCTTTTTTTAGCTTCATTTATAGCTAAAAATTGGACTGCATATGGGGCCATCAAATTCCTATATTGTTTATCTGAGGTAGATGCTCAATAGTAATAAATTGATTCTTGTTCTCCAAACACAAAAATACCTCATGCAATAGCTACTCAATCTTTATATGCTAATATTAATTCTGATTCTTTAATTATTTTAAGGAAATCTTTATAATAATTAAAAGTATTTCCAGAGAAATCATCCCTGGAAGTTGTTTGATTCATTAATTTATAAAAATCTCATATATTTTGATTCGATTTTTTAACTAATTTAACTTCAACTCATTTTTTAACTGTCAGCTTAATATTATATCTACCTTTTGGTTTCATTGCTAACAAAATTGAATCTATATCACTTTGTAAGTTAATTATAGCTGTATAAGGAGTTATAAATTTTTTATAGTGTCATACTGAAAATATTTCTCATTCACTAATATTTACTTCATCATAATTATTTGTTTCTACTTGAAAAAATAATGCTCATTCGAGTTTACATAATTCAATAAATTTATTAGAAATATCTTCATTTAGTTTTCATGAAAAACCAAGAATAAATAATCAAAACTGATTCATTCAAAGCGATCTTTTTTCAATAGAAAAACCATCAAGTTCAATTATTTTATCAACTTGATATGTTTTAATTAGTAAATCTTTCCATTCTGGTGTTTGCCAAATCATTATACAATATTTAAGTAATGGTCTGTTATTTTAACATCTGCATTAATTTTTAATATGTCAAATAGTTCATATAATATTCATATACTTTGTCATTTTTCATATTTACATTCAATAAATTTTTTTCAATTATTAAAAGTATCAATAGAAATTAATATTCCTCATAAAAAATAATTTTTACGTTTTTTATAGAGCTCTTTAATTCCATTAGAATAGATAGTTTTAAAAAGTTTATAAGTTTCCTCATCTATAAAGAATCTCATAATAAAACGTTCTTCTCAAAATTCAGACTTTTTTTTAGGTCACTTATATGATAAAAGTAATTTATCAGGAAAAATTTTACGAATCTTAATTAACTCATCTGTTTCCGATAAATTTCTATCACTTGGGTTAAAATATCTGTCATTATGTTCTAACTCTCAAAGGTAATTTCATCATAATTTATAGATT
Organism: Candidatus Altimarinota bacterium; assembly: GCA_034111025.1. Classification (GTDB taxonomy): domain Bacteria; phylum Patescibacteriota; class Gracilibacteria; order BD1-5; family UBA6164; genus CAJXJP01. The sequence goes on from JAWUYB010000052.1 coordinate 22,120, forward strand.
GCATCTTCAAATTTTAATTCATCTAAATTATCAATTTTTAATTTAAAATCTGTCTCAATAACCTCTGAATTATCAGATTCTATATCTGGATTATAAGCATTTGAAATAATTATATTTGCATTCTTTTTAGAAGGTAATATATATTTCATATGCATAGGCTCTACTGTTTCCAAAAAATAATCCATTATATCTTGAGGTTTTTCTCACGTTCTCTTTATATCTCTAAATATTCTACGCATTATTTGACCATGAGCTCCAATATCAACAAATATATTTAAATTTCAAAGTCCCGTAAGCTTATCATCTAATGCAAAAAGTCATTCTACAATAATTATTTCCTCAGATTTTATTTCTATTGAATCATAAATAGGATCAGTTTGAAAATCATATTCTGGTGCAAATATAGTTTTACCTTGTTTTAAATCACTTAAGTGTTTATAAAATAGCTCCAAATCTAGAGCCTCTGGCTGATCCCAATTTAATTGTTTTCAAAGTTTTTTTTGTTGATCCATATAAGTGTGACCTTTATAATAATTATCCATTGATATTATTATAGATTTATCAAAAGCTTTGTGTATTTTTTCAGCTACTCTAGAAGTTTTTCAAGATGCAGTTCATCACGCTACTAAAACAATAAATGGATCCTTAATATCATGATTTAGAGCTTTTATTGATTCTATTACTTTTGGCATTCCTTCATCAAGTGTATAATTAATTTTAGTCATTATTAATTTTTATATTTTAGTATATGGTCTTCTCAATTTTGTGTAATTCTTCTTCATCTTGGCGTTCTATCAATAAAACCAATTTGTAATAAATATGGTTCTACTACATCTTCAAGAGTTGCTTCTTCTTCTCATAATGCTGCTGCTAACGTATTCAAACCTACAGGTCATCCAGCAAATTTAGCATATATTGATTCTAAATATTTTCTATCTAAGTAATCTAAACCTAAATTATCTATTCCAATATCTTTAAATATTTCTTCCATAATAATAGGATCACTTACTTTTTTTCCTATTGTTTTATAATCTCTTACAATTTTTAAAAGTCTATTGGCTATTCTAGGAGTTCAACGCGATTTTTTAGAAATAATATCAATAGTTGATTCAGATAAACCTAACTCTAATATATCAGAATTATTATAAATAATTTTCGCAATTTCTGAAACTTTATAAAAATCTAATTTTAGTACATTACCAAATCTATCTCTCAAAGGTGAGGATAATGCAGATAATCTAGTAGTGGCTCAAATAAGTGTAAATGGCTTAAGTGCTAATTTAACACTCTGTGCTCATGTCCCACTTCAAACCATTATATCAATTTCAAAATCTTCCATAGCAGTATAAAGTATTTCTTCTACTTGTGGTCTTAATCTATGAATTTCATCTATAAACAAAATATCTCATTCATCTAGATTTGATAAAATACTTACTAAATCCGACTGCTTATCTACAGCAGGGCCTGAAGTTGATTTTAAATTGGTTCACATTTCTGAAGCTATAATAGAGCTTATTGTTGTTTTTCAAAGACCTGGAGGACCATAAAATAAAACATGCTCTAGACTATTTTTTCTAATTTTTGCACTGCTTATTGAAACTGACAAGTGACGCTTCATTGAATCTTGTCAGATATAATCTGCTAATTTTTTTGGTCTTAATATATTCTGTGATATAGGACTGTCTGATTGTTTTTCCTTTGGAGTAACTACTCTACTCGCTTCAATATTTGTTGATTCAATCACGAATTAATAGTTAATATTTAATTTTGTATATATTATGGATATATATTGTTTTGTAAAGAAAATATAGTAAAACAAAAGAATAAATATTATATATAGTTATTTATTCTTTTATGAAAAATTTCATTAGGGACAGGTTAACCAAATGGCTTTTCTATTTGTTTTTATCAAAGCAATAGTATTACTATCAAAATTTGATTGAGTGAAATTTGAAGAAATATTGTTTTCCAACAAAGTAGCCATTTGTGATTCTTGTCTCATATTAAACAAAATATACTACTGGCTTTATTAATATATATATATATAATAGAAAAAATATTACTAAATAAGTTTATAAAATGTTAAAGGTACAAACTTGAATTAATAATGAAATCCTAAGAGAAAAATCTGAAAAGATTAAAATAAATGAAATAAAAAAGTATGAAAAACTAGGGAATGAAATGATAAAATATATAAAAAATCCTAATAATGGCTGAGTAGGTCTTGCCGCTCCTCAAGTTTGAGTAAATAAGAGACTCATAATTGTGAGTTTATTAAGAGATCGGGATGATGAAGATTTCAAAACTATCATGATGATCAATCCTGAAATTTTAGAACATTCAGAAACTAAAGACAAAGAAGAAGAATGATGTTTATCTGTACCTGGTGCTAAATGAAAGGTAGAAAGGTACTTAACTATTAAGTTAAAGTACTTAGATAATAAGTGAAAAGAAAAAGCACTAAGATTACAAGGTCTTTCAGCCCGCATAGTGCAACATGAAATTGACCATATAGATTGAGTCCTCTTTGTAGATAAGCTCGTTTAAAACGTATAAAAAAGCACTAAATACATATTTAGTGCTTTTTTATCATTAATTTTAAATAAAAGAACTTAAGTAATAATACTTAAGTTCTTTTTCTTTTATTTATTATTTGAATTTTGAATAATCAAACATTTTCATTTCAGAGTCAACTTTTCTAACAACATCTAGTATAACGGCAACTATAATTATTAAACCAGCTGCTGGTACAATAAAATCTGTTGATTCACTTATAATCTTACTAATTATATAAGGTAACACAGCAATAAGTGCTAAGAAACTACCTCCAAATAAATTTAAATGTGCTGAAACTTTTGAAAAGTATTCAGATGTTTCAGAACCAGGTCTTATACCTGGGATATAACCTCATCTTTTTTGAATATTTTCAGCTACTTGATCTGTGTTAAATGTAATAGATACATAGAAGAATGCAAAACCTAATACAAGTAAGAAATAAGCAATTATGAAATACCAAGTTGGATTAGAAAAATCAAAATAGGTAGTAAGGAAAGTCCCAATTTCACCAGCTGTTCATCATTTATTTCAAAGAATTTGTCCTAAGATAGATGGGAAAGTGATTAATGAGATAGCAAAGATGATTGGTATCATACCAGCTTGATTTACTCTAATCGGGAAGTAAGATTTTTCTTCCCTTCCTGTTCTAGTATAAATAATAGGTATTCTTCTATTTCATTCAGTAAACTTAATTATTATAAAAATAATTAATAATGTAGCTACAAGAAGAGCTGCAAATTTAGGTAAATCTCAAAGTTGACTGATAATAGTTCCTGGTACTGCTGCTAATACACCTGCAGTAATAAGAATACTAATACCATTTCATATTCCTCTCTCAGTCATTAGTTCACCTAACCACATTAAGAATATAGTACCTGCTGATATAATAGTCATTGCCATTAATACAGTAGCCTTATCTGATGTATCAATAATTTGTTGTCCTCATGCTAGGCTATTCATTAGAAAAATCATACCATATGATTGAGCAAATGCTAGAGGTAGTGTTAACCATCTAGTCATTTTTGTTGTTTTTCTTTGACCAGCTTCACCTTCTTTTTGAAGATCACCAATTTTTGGAACAATAACACCTAATAATTGAATAATAATAACTGCATTAATATAAGGTGATAACCCCATAAGAATAATAGAGAAATTAGAAAGACCTCCTCACATTAAAGATGAGAAAAAAGCTAAACCTTGGTTCTTATCACTATCTAATATAGCAGATATTGCACTTGTATCAGCACCTGGAACTGGTATAACAGCTAGAATTTTATAAACAAGAACTAATAACAATGTAGCAATAATTTTTGTTCTAATATCCTTTACTGCGAATACCGATTTAATACCATTAAATGACATAAATTGTGTTTTATAATATAATTGAGTGTATTATAACTAAAATAACAAAAAACCCAAACTTTAGCTTGGGTTTTTTATTATTTTAGTTCAATTTTTCCTCAAGCTTTTGAAACAGCTTCTAAAGCTGAAGCAGAAGCCTTTTCAGCAACAACTGAAACTTTAGCAGAAATTTCACCTTTACCTAAAATTTTAATAGGAGCAGTTTTATTTCTGATAACACCGTTTTTTAAAAGAATTTCTCTGTTTATTTCTGTAATACCTTTTTCAGCTAATTTAGCTAAATCAGTCAGATTAACAAGATTATATTCTTTTTTAAATACAGCATTAGAAAAACCTTTTAATTTAGGCATTCTTCTGAATAAAGGTGTTTGACCTCATTCAAACCAAGCAGCGACTCCACCACCTGATCTAGAATTTTGACCATTTGCACCTCTACCACAAGTAGTTCATTTCCCAGAAGCATTTCCTCTTCCAAGTCTTTTTGAAGTTTTTCTTGATCCAGATGTTGGTTTTAGATTTGTTAAAGATAACATATTCTATCTAGTTATAAATATATACTATTTAAATGATGATAAAGCGTTGATTGTTGCTCTAGCATTATTGATAAGGTTCGTAGAACCATATCTTTTTGCTAATACATCTTTGTAACCAGCAACCATTAGAACTTTTCTCATTGCACCACCAGCTATGATCCCCGTACCTTTAGAAGCAGGATGAACCATTATTTTAGCTGCTTTATATTTTGAATCGATATTGTATGGTACAGTACCGTCAACAATTTTAACATTTGTTAAATTCTTTTTAGCATTTGATACAGCTTTAGCAATTGCATCAACTACTTCCCAAGATTTACCAGTACCAAGCGCAACTCTTCCTTTTCCATCACCGATTACCATAACGGCTCTAAATCTAAGTTGTCTCCCACCAGTTGTAACTCTTGTTACTCTATCAATAGCAAGAAGTTCTTCTTTGAATTCCTTTCTTGGTTTTGAAAATTGTCATTTTCTATTATCTTTTCTAGAAAAAGCCATAAGTCTATTTCATTAAGTAATTAAAATTCAATTCCTGTAGCTCTTACAGCTTCAGCTAATGCTTTAACTCTACCGTGATATTGGAAACCTCCTCTATCAAAAACGATAGTTTCAATATTTAAAGCTTTCATTTTAGATGCCACATCAGTACCAACAGCAGTAGAAACTTCTGTTTTAGTACCTTCAGCTTTAATTGTTAGATCAGAAGATGAACATAGAGTTTTACCAGTAATATCATCAATAAGTTGTGCATAAATGTGAGAATTACTTCTGAATACATTTAAACGTGGTCTTAGTGCTGTACCGCTGATTTTTGCTCTAACTCTGTTTTTTCTTCTTAATCTTTTTAATGTTTTTGCTAACATTCTTATTAGTTTAAAAGTTAAAAGTTTTTAATGAACAAATCTTGATTTATTATTTACCAGTTTTTCAAGCTTTTCTTCTAACATGTTCTCAAACATATCTAATACCTTTACCTTTATATGGTTCAGGTTTTTTCTTAGCTCTAATTTTAGCAGCAAATTCTCAAACAAGTTGTTTATCAATACCAGTAACGTGAATAACATTTTTTTGTTTTTCGTCTAATGCAACTTTTAATCCAGTAGGTATAGACATATCCACTTTATGTGAAAAACCAATACTTAAGATTAATTTATCTCATTGAACTTCAAATTTGTATCATACTCACACTATTTCTAAACTTTTTTTGTAACCGTTAACTACACCTTCAACCATATTACTAAGGATAGATCTAGTAGTTCCCCATAATGCTTTCGCTGAGTCGTTTACAGGTTTAACAATAAGTGTATTTTCTTCTTTAATTACCTCAACACAATCAGCATGAGAAAATGAAAGTTCCCCTAAAGGTCCTTTTACTTTAACATCGTTAGCATTAATAGTTGCTTCAATTTTATCTGAAAGTATAACTGGTAATTTTCCAATTCTTGACATTATAATTCTTTTTAAGATATAAACTGGATAAACAGACTTTCGTTGTTTCTCATTTATAGTGATTTATATTAGTATACTTCTGCTAATAATTCTCCACCAACGTTAAGACTTCTAGCTTCATACCCAGTAACTACACCTTTAGGAGTAGAAACAATATAAATACCATGTCCATTTCTAGATTTTTTTATATCAGAAGCTCCGATATAAATTCTTTGTCCTGGTCTACTTAATCTTTTCATTGTAGGAACATATTTAGTTTCTCTAATATTATTTAGAGTTACTAAAAGTGATTGTTTATTATCTTCAGTAATAACTTCATAATCAGTTATGTATTTATTTTTCTTAAGAATTTTCAAGATATCTGATTTAATTTTTGAGTAAGGAATCTTAACATCAATAATTCTAGCAAGATATGCATTTCTAATTCTTGTTAATAAATCTCCAATAGGATCTATTATCATAACAATAACATTAATTAATAAATTTTTATCTTTCCTTGTTTTTTACCAAGATGATTTTCTAACACCTGGAAGTTCTCAAGCATTTGCTTTTTCTCTAAAACAAATTCTACAGATACCAAAATGTCCTAAGAAACCTCTAGTTCTCCCACAGACACTACAACAGTTGAAAACTTTTGTAGCTTCAACAGGTTTTCTTCCATCTGCTAAGGCTTGTAAAAATTTCTTTTTTAATCTATTTGCTTTAGCAATTTTTGACTTTCTAGCCATCTTAAACTATTTTATAAAGTAAATTTCTATTTAGAAAAAGGAAATCACATTTGAGTTAACAATGCTCTCCCTGCTTCTTTTTCTTTAGCAGTAGTTTTAATAGTAATTTGTAATCCGTGTGTTTTTACAATATCTTCTTGTGGAACTTCCACAAAAATAGTATGTTCTTTAACACCAAAATTATAGTTACCATTCTTATCAAAACCTTTTTTATTTACTCATCTGAAATCTCTTACTCTAGGTAGAGAAACATGAATAAGTTTTTCTAAGAAGTTATACATATTATCACCTCTAAGAGTAACAGTTAAACCAACTGGCATACCAGCTCTTAATTTAAAGTTAGATACAGCTTTTTTAGCGTATTTTACAACACAAGCTTGTCCAGCAATAAGTGATAATTGTTCTTGTAAAGCAGAGAAATCTTTATTTCCTGATCTAACAAAAGTTCAAATACCCATGTTAAGAACAATTTTTTCTACTTTAGGAACCTCCATTATGTTTTGAATATTTAGTTCTTTTTTCAAAGCAGGAATAATTTCCTTTAAATATTTTTCTTTTAACATTTTTTACTATGTTAGTAAATAATCTTTAATTATATTAGTAAATAATTATTAATTATTTGATGATATAATCTTTAGCAGAACCTCCTTTTTCAGCAAGAGCTTTTTTAGAGAATCTGAATTTTTTAGATACACCTTTTTCTTCAACTATTACATAACCAACTCTCGTAGGTTTTTCAGTGAAAGGACATACCAGCATTACTACAGAAGCAGAAATAGGTTTTTCAAATTTTACAATTTGTCCAGGTTGTGTACCTTGTTTTTTCATATGTCTAGTAACAACGTTAGTATCTTTTACTAAAACTTTGTTTTCAGAAATGAAAACTTTTAAAACTTCAGTTACTTGACCTTTATCTGCTTCCTTACCAGACATAACTTGTACTTTATCTCAAGTTCTTATTTTCATATTTAAATTATTAATTTTTAATTATAAAACTTCTGGAGCAAGACTCACGATTTTTTGATAACCTTTTGCTCTTAATTCTCTAGCAACAGGTCCAAAAATACGAGTACCTCTAGGATTATTATTATCATCAATAATTACACATGCGTTATCATCAAATCTAACATAAGACCCATCGTTTCTTCTGATTTCTTTTACAGTTCTAACTACAACAGCTTTAACTACTTTTTTCTTTTGTACGTTTCCATCTGGAGAAGCTTTTTTAACAGTACACACTATAATATCTCCAATTGAAGCATATCTTCTGTGTGAACCACCAAGAACTTTAATACATAATACTTCTTTTGCTCAAGAGTTATCAGTAACTGCTAATCTTGATTCAGTTTGTATCATAGAATACTATTCTTAAAAGTTAAATTAACTAGTTTTTTCAACAAAATCCCATCTTTTTAATTTCGATGTAGGTCTTGTTTCTTTAATTGTTACTATATCTCATTCAAGACAAGTATTGTTTTCATCATGTGCATAAAATTTACTAGTCATCCTAAATCTTTTTTTATATTTAGCATGGCTTTTATATGTATATACAGATACTACAATAGTTTTATCCATTTTAGTGCTAGTAACTACACCCTTTTTAGTTCTCATAAAATATATTTATTTAAAAATAATTTACTTATTAAAGCTATTATTTAGATGTTGCAACAGTATTAATTTTTGCAATGTATCTTCTTAATGCTTTCACTAAGTGAGTTTGTTTTAATTCACCTACTTTTAATTTCATAGTTAGAACAAATAAGTCTTTTGAAGCTCTTTTATCTTCTTTTACAAGATCTTCAGATGACATATCTCTCAGTTTTGAAACTTCAAGTAATTTTAAATCTTTTAATTCTTTCATTTGTTTGAAATTATTAGTCAACTAATGTTTTAGTTTTTACAGGTAGTTTATATGAAGCTAATCTAAAAGCCTCTCTTGCAACTTCCGGTGTTACTCATGTTATCTCAAACATAATTCTACCAGGTTTTACAGGAGCTCTATACATTTCTACAGATCATTTACCTCAACCCATTGGAACTTCAAGTGGTTTAGCAGTAAAAGCTTTGTCAGGGAAGATTCTAATAAAGACTTTTCAACCTCTTTTTAAATATCTAACCATAGCTCTTCTTGCTGATTCTATTTGTCTTGAAGTTATATAACCTCTAGTAACAGCTTTTAATGCATAATCACCAAAAGCAAGTGTTGAACCTTTTACAGCTTTCCCTTTGAGTCTACCTCTAAAAGTTTTTCTATATTTTGTTCTCTTTGGTTGTAACATTTTTTAGTACATTAAGTATATAAAAAATTTTCGATTGTCAAGGTTTCCTATTTTTTAAATACGTCACCTTTATAAATCCAAACTTTTAATCCAATTGTTCCGTATACAGTTTCAGCTCTAATAGTAGCATAATCGATATCAGATCTAATTGTTTGAGTAGGAATATTTCCTTCTTTAAAAGTTTCTTTTCTTGCAATTTCAGCACCATTAAGTCTTCACCCAACTTTAATTTTGATACCTTTTGCTCATTTTTCCATAGCTTTTTGAATTGCTTGTTTAATAGCTCTCTTATATGGCATTCTTTTTTCAATTTGATTTGCCACCATGAAACCTACTATTTTAGCATTTGCATCTGGATTTTTAATTTCTCTTACTTCAATAATTACTTTTTTTTGTAATTTATTAGATAAGAGAATTTCTAAATTTGTTTTATTTTCACCAGTTTTCCCTAAAACTAAAGCTGCTTTAGCTGTATAAACAACTGCAATAACTTCATCTTTAGTATTTGATATTAAAATATCTCCTAATGGAATACCCGTTAATTCTTTATCTAAAGTTTGTCTTACAGTTAAATCTAGGTTTAATGAATCTTTATATGTTTTTTTATCTGCATACCAAGATGATTTCCATGATTTAATGTAAGGTATTCTAAACGATATTGGACTTACTTTATGTCACATAGTTGTTTTTAATTAATGATAATTATGTCTATACCATATTTTCAGGTACGGATAATTTTTCACTGTAAGTTATATGAAGACTCGATTCACCAAACGGTAAATAATATCAACAAATTTACAATTTTAGTTATTACTTAACTTGTAACTCTAATGTAATATTAGAAGTTCTTTTTAGAATTGGATGCATTCTCCCTCTAGATACAGGGTTTCATCTTTTATAGACGATACCTTTTTGTACAATTAAAGTGTCGATATATAAATCTTCAGCTTTTTGACTGTCGTTATTTTCAGCATTACTTACAGCTGAGAATAGAATTTTATATAATAGATCCGCACCTTTTTTAGGTGCATGTTTTAAAAAACCTAAAGCTTCTTGAACATTTTGACCTCTGATAATTTCAGCAACTACTCTTAATTTTTTAGGAGAAATTCTAATATTTTTCCCGTAGGCTTTCATACTTTATTAATGTTACACTCTATAAAGAGCATATAAAATATATTATTTTTTACCTGCATGTCCTCTAAATGTTCTAGTCATTGAGAATTCACCAAGTTTGTGTCATACCATATCTTCAGTAACGAAAACTGGTACATGTACTTTTCCATTATGAACACCTAATGTATGTCCAACAAATTCTGGAATAACAGTACAAGATCTTGACCAAGTTTTGATTACACCTTTTTTACCTGATTCATTCATAGTATTTACTTTTTTTACTAGTCTTTCATCAATAAAAGGTCATTTTTTTAAACTTCTTGTCATAATACCATATTAATGTTAAGTGTATAATTAAACCATAAGTTTACCTTTTCTTGTTTTTAGTATCCATCTAGATGTAGTCTTTTTCCTACTTCTAGTTTTATACCCAAGAGCTGGTCTCCCCCATGGAGTTTTAGGAGCTTTCATACCGATAGGAGATCCACCTTCTCAACCACCATGTGGATGATCAACTGGATTCATAGCCTTACCTCTAACAGTAGGTCTTTTACCCATCCATCTTGATCTACCTGCTTTCCCGATAACTACTTGATTATGATCTGGGTTTGAAACTTGACCAAGAGTAGCATAACATTCTTTATGAACAAGTCTAATTTCCCCAGAAGGCATTTTCACTTGAGTGTATTTCCCTTCTTGAGAAACAATAATCCCACGTGAACCTGCTGATCTAATTGAAGAAGCTCATTGCCCTACAATTAATTCAAGGTTATATATACTTAATCCAGTAGGAATGTTTTTTAACTTCATTCTGTTTCCACTTTCTAATACTGTTTTTTCATCAGTCATAATCATATCACCAACGTGCATATCTTTATGTGCAACAACATATCTTCTTTCACCATCTCTATAACATACAAGCGAAATGAATGCTGATCTATATGGATCATATTCTATTGTTTCCACCTTTGCTGGAATACCATTTTTATCAACTTGATAGAAATCTACTAGTCTATATTTTTGAGCATGTCCACTACCTTGATGTCTTACAGTAATTCTTCAAGTATTATTTCTACCTGCGTGGTTTTGTAATTTAGTAGTAAGTGCTTTATGTGGCTTAGAAGTAGTTAATTCTTCATAAGTGTTTACAGACATTCCTCTTCTACCTGGAGTTGTAGGTTTAAATTTTTTAATTCCCACTGTTCTTCTATTTAGAAACTAAATTATTTTACGATAGAGAAATCAATTTTAGCATTTGAATCTTTAAGTGTAATGTATGCTTTTTTAGAAGTTCTTTTTCTAAGTTGCATACCACCTTTTTTTCCATGCTTAAATTTTTCTCTAGTATTTACAATATTTACTGAAGCTACTTCAACTCAATAGATTTCAGATGTTGCTTTTTTTACATCAATTTTAGTTGCATCTGGTGCAATTTCAAAAACATAAGTATTATTTGCAACTTCTAAGTTTGAAGTTTTTTCAGTTGTAATTGGTTTTTTTAAAATTTTAAACAATCTCATTTTTCAATTTTTTTTAGAAATTATTTTGCAAGAGCATTTACAGTATCTAGAGAATCTTTTACAATAACAAGAGTTTTGTATTTAAGAATATCTTTTATATTTAAATAGTCTGCAAGAATAGTTTTTACATATGGTAAATTAGCTGCTGTTCTTTCAATAGATTTATCTTTTGAAGGCAATGCAAGTAATATATTTTTTTCATATGGTAGTTTATTACAAACTGCAACCATATTTTTAGTTTTAGCATCAGATAAATCAATTTTATCTACTATAATTAGTTGGTTATTAGCTAACTTAGCTGATAGTGCACAGAATAAAGCTTTTCTTCTTTCTTTTCTATTCATAGAAAGTGTAAAGTTAGCAGTATTTCTAGGACCAAAAGCAACTCAACCTTTTTTTCTGATAGGAGATCTAGCTGAACCAGCTCTCGCTCTACCAGTACCTTTTTGTTTATAGATTTTTCTAGTTGAACCTCTTCTTTCACCTCTTGTTTTCGTATGAGCAACAACCATTCTGTTGTTAGCTAATTGATATACAAGTGCTCTATGAATAAGTCCTTCATTAAGTTCTAATCAAAATACTGATTCGTTTAATTCAATTTCTCAAATTGTAGAACCGTTTTGATCAAATAAATTAGTTTTCATCTTTATGATCAATAATTAACAATTAAAAAATTACTCTAACGAATGAATTTCTAGCACCTGGAACTCATCCTCTAACACCAACTACTGACATGTCAGTATTCACAAGTTCAACAGGAATTTTTTTAATTGTAACTGCAATATCACCATGATGACCGTGCATCTTTTTCCCTTTGTGAGTTCTTGTTGGTTTTCTATTACCAATAGAACCTAATGCTCTATGGAATTTAGAACCGTGAGATCCTGGTCAACCGTGAAAATTATGTTTTTTCATCGCACCAGTAAAACCTTTACCTTTTGAAGTTCCTTGAATTTCAATAGTTACACCTTCTAATACAGAAGCCGGTATTAAATCACCAGTTTTATATTTTTCAGTATCTCCATCTACTAATGGGAATTCTTCAATTTTTGAAAAAGCACTTTTATTCAGTGTAACTTTTCCTTCCGCTAATTCAGTTTCAGTTGAAACAACTCAAACTATCATAGCATCATATCAATCTCTTTCGAGAGTCTTAAAACCTACTACTTTTAGAGTTGGGATTTTTAATAAAGTAACTGGGATGAATTTATCATCTTTAATTACTCTAGTCATTTCCAACTTTGTAGCAATGATTCATGCCATAACAAAATTTTTGTTAACAAAATAAGTCAGAGGTTAAACATTCTTTATATATAAAGCGTTTAACTTAACCTCCAAAAAAACTTTTCGTGATATTTTCTTAAAAAGCCTCGGGATTATATGACTATCTTTTTTTTTGTCAAATAGAAATTTTTGTATATTAATTCTAAAATTAAACCGGACACTTTATGATAAAAATAAAAGTATCCGCTATACTAAATAAACCCCGGGAATAAAATACTAATTTCAAGTATTTATTCCCGAGGTCTGTGTAATTATAAATATAACTTTTTTTACCTTTAGCTCAAATTAAGTGTAAAATATTGCATATATATATAGGTAAAATAATTTCTTGAAATTGACTCTAAAACTAAAACTCATATAATACGCGAAAATTAGATTTTAAATGCACTAGAAACTATGCAAAATAAATTAAACGAATTAAAAAAAATATTTTCTGAAGAATTAGAAAATATCAACACTCAAGAATTACTTGAAACACTCGAAAAAGAGCTCTTAGGTAAAACAGGAAAACTTAAAGCAATACTTGCTGGTATTAAAGATCTTTCAACAGAAGAAAAGAAAATAATCTGACCTGAAGCAAATAAATTAAAAGTTTTTATGGAATCAGAAATTTCTCAAAAATTTACTAAATTAGAAGAAGAAAAATTTGCTAAAATGGAAAAAGAAGAAGCATTAGATGTAACACTTCAGTACACATCAGAACAAAAAGGACATAAACATCCTATAAGTATAACATCTAACTTATTAGAAGAAATATTTATTTCACTATGATTTAAAATAGAAGATGGTCCTCAAGTTGAGGATGAAAATCATAATTTTGATAAACTAAATATCCCCGATAACCATCCAGCTAGAGATGTATGGGATACATTCTGGATATCAGATGATATTAATAAATCTAAAGACTCTGGGAAAAAAAATCTACTCAGAACGCATACTTCACCTGTTCAAATTAGAACAATGTTAAAATGAGAGCTCCCAATAAAAATTGTGGTTCCATGAAGAGTATTTAGATACGAACAAGAAGATGCAAGACACACTTGTAACTTCTATCAATTAGAATGACTTGTTGTTTGAGAAAAAGTTACTTTTTGAGATTTAAAAGGTACACTTGAAACAGTTATGAGAAAACTACTTTGAGAAAAAACTGAATTAAGATTTAGACCTAGTATCTTCCCATTTACTGAGCCAAGTGCTGAAATAGATGTTTCATGTCAAATATGTTCAGGGGCTGGTCAAGTTAAATGAAAAAAATGTTCTATGTGTTCAGCTACTGGATGGGTAGAATTACTAGGGGCTGGTATGGTACATCCAACAGTTTTAGAAGGTTGTAATATAGATCCAGAAAAATATACAGGTTTTGCATTTGGTATGTGAATCGATAGAATCGCAGCTCAAAGATTCTGAGTTTCATCAAGTAGAATGTTCTATCAATCAAAATTAAAACTCAATGAACAGTTTTAAAGAAATAAAAAAGTATTTTTAGAAATACTTTTTTTGTTTCCTGTTTTGAATTTTCAAAATATTAAATAAATATAAATCCACTATTTTGAGAGAAATAAATCTGAATTCTTTATGGATTAAATCTGGATAATTAGTTTAAATATAATATTAGAGCTGATATGTCAATTTCTTTATCTTATCAAACTTTCTCTTGCGTTAAAAATATATCAAAATATAGTATCAAAGCATATTATAAAAGTATTTAAATATAAAAAAATGTTTATAAAAGAATTAAAAAAATTTTCTCGTGAAAATTGGTGGGTTTATTTATTGTTAATAATAGCATTATTAATTGTATATTTAACATGAAAATGAAACCTTATAGAAATTTTATTTTTATTCTTATTAAATTTTTTATGAAATTTATTTGTAATGGTAGCAATGTGAAACTATCAAGCTAAAAATAATAAAATAGGTTCTATTTATCATTTAGCTTGTACACTTACTTTTACAGTTATGTCTATTTATTGAGCTTTATTTTTGGACCAATTCCAATATATTTTATGGCAAATTACATATTTAATTGCCGCAATAAAAGCAATTACTTATTATAATTTAAATAAAGATATAAAAGTATTTAATGCATCAACAGTATGAGTAATAAATATAATATTGATTTGATTATTTTTATATTTATTCAATTTTGATTTATACTCTACCATTCAAGCTATTTGATTTACATTAGTAACAACTTGATTAGTTAGTATAAATGATAGATTTAGGTTTTATATGAGTTTATTCTGAGTTTTCTTTATAACATTAGGGTCATTCCTAATAACATGAGATCTTTATATTAACAATAACGGTGATTGATTATGAATATCATTATGATATTTTTTACTTACCATGAGTGTGTTAATATACCATATTAAATTACTTCCAAAATATATAAAAAAATAATATACCTATGTTAGACTACTTCTTATTATTAATATTGTCTATATTAATTTGATTTACAACTATATATAGCTTTAAAAAACTATATTTTAAATTAAACATATTAGACAATCCAAAAAAATACAATCTAAAAAGAGATCCTATTCCATATAGTATGTGAGTAGTATTTTTTGTATCTTTCTTTATAATGAGTTTTTTTCTCACTCAACTATGATACTTAGAATATAATTTTAAACTTGGTCTTATTTGGGTATTTTGATTTTTTATAACAGCTATTAGTTTTTTAGATGATAGGTTAGAAGTAAGTGCTAAAATAAGGTTATTTTTTCAAATATTAATTTGAGCAATTATATGAATAACCTCTATAAAAATCTGATATATCAGTAATGTATTTTGATGAATTATTAACTTAGAAACTTACTTTATAGAACTCTATAATATAAAAATTTATATTATCCCGCTCATATTTACAATTATATGGTATGTATTTATATTTAATGCACTTAATTGGACAGATGGGATACAGTGAAATACTTCTTGAATAAGTATAATTTCATTCTTTATATTGTTCTTATTATGATTAATATTATTCTATAGGGATAATTATCTGGAAGGTATAAAAAATGCTCAGTTTATTATGACTATTTCTATAATATTGGTATGAATTATAATTCCTTTTTGGTATTATGATTTTAATCAAAAAATACTCATGTGAGATAGCTGAACTATGTTTCTATGATTTATGTTAGCTACATTAGCAATAATAGCATGATGAAAAATAGCTACAGTATTAGTAGTTTTTTGAATCTATAGTGTAGATGCTGTATATGTTCTTATTAGAAGACTTTTAAATAAAAAAAATCCTCTTTCTTGAGATTTTTCTCACTTACATCATAGATTACTAGATTTATGATTAGAAAGAAAAAATGTATTATATCTTATATATGCATTGTCGCTATTCTTTGGTCTTACAGGTTTATTTTTAGATAAAACATGAAAAATAATAGTGTTTTGTTTTATAATAATAATAGTAGTTTTT
Source organism: Candidatus Altimarinota bacterium (assembly GCA_034111025.1). GTDB lineage: Bacteria > Patescibacteriota > Gracilibacteria > BD1-5 > UBA6164 > CAJXJP01. Next base: position 38,386 of record JAWUYB010000052.1, read on the forward strand.
ATTAACAAAATAGTAGAAGCTTGAATTAAATGAAAAGAAAAAATTCTTCTAAAAAAATAATATGATTAAAACAGCCTTTACACTCGTTGAAATAATAGTAAGTATAACAATAATTGCTCTCATATCAGCGAGCTGAGTATTTTATTTTCATGATTTTATTTGAAAACAAGAAATAGCAATTCATATTAATGATTTTCAAAATAATATCTCCAAATTAAATAATGATGTAAAAAATCATAATATATTTGATTATGTTATTAATTTTGATAAAAATTCTCATTGATATACAATATCAAAAAATAATATATGAAGCGACTATTTACAAAATGTTCAATTTGATACAATAAACAATAATTGAAGTGTTTCTATTCTTCCATCAATAAATAATATTTGGGAAATAAAAATATATTCTTGAAATAAAAAAATAGACCAGGTTACAAGAAATTGAACTGATATAATAAATATAGATATTGATAAAGATACGATAATAAATTGATTTTTATCATGATCTACATTGAATACTGTTAGTTTTAATTTTTTAAATAACATAGATTATTCAAAAACAAAAAATATTTATATACTAGACATATTAGACAGTTCAATGGTTTCTTATAATTCTCTATCTATAGAGAATATAAACTGAAAAATAAAATACCTAAACAATTCTACAGAATTAACAAAACCCATGATAATTCTTTTTGAAAAAAACTGAATTGAAGATAGATTAGAACTTAATTAAAAATATATGAAAATAGCATTCTTTGGAACTTGAGATTTTAGTAAAAATATTCTTAAATGAATATTACAAGATACTTCAATAGAAGTTTCACTTGTTGTAAGTCAACCTGATAAACATATTTGAAGAAAAAAAATACTTACTCCTACCGCAGTGAAATTATTAGCACAAGAACATAATATACCTGTACTTCAACCTGAAAAATTAAGAAAAAATGAAGAGTTTTTTCAAGAATTAAAAAATTTAAATTTAGATTTTATAATCGTAGTAGCTTATGGTAAAATTGTACCTGTTGAGGTTTTAAAGGCTCCAAATAAAGCTTGTATAAACATTCACTGAAGTATACTACCAGCATACCGTTGAGCATCTCCTATTCAAGAAGCAGTGAAAAATTGAGATACAAAAACATGATTAACGATTATGTATATGTCTAAATGAATGGATGAATGAGATATTTTAAAAATTCAAGAAGTTGATATAAATAGAGATGATACAAGCTTAGATATTTTTAATAAATTTGAAAAAATATGATCTCAACTTCTTATTAATACTTTACAATGAATCGTAAAGTGATCTATAATATGAGAAAAACAAGATGATAGACTTGCAACTTATTGTTCAAAAATTGAAAAAGAAGATGGTTTAATAGATTTTAATAAATCTGCTCAAGAAATATATAATATACACAAAGCTTATAAAACTTGGCCTGGAATATTTACAAAATACAACGATAAAAAGTTTTCTGTAGAAGAATGTGATTTTATTAATACAGAAATACTCGAAGAATGAGTCTTTGAAATATGAGATATTATTGAGTATTCTGATAATTCAAAAGACTCTATTTGAGTAGCTTGTGGTTCTTGAATTCTTCTTTTAGAAAAAATAAAACTTGAATGAAAGAAATCTATGGATATAAATAGTTTTATAAATGGAAATAAATATTTTCTTGATTATAATTTTA
>JAWUYB010000053.1:0-19595 GCA_034111025.1 Candidatus Altimarinota bacterium
TATTAACATATTCATTCGTTAAAGAACCACTTCAATTAATTGTAAAATTTCAATTAATAGTAAATCAACTCGTTGTTACATTACCATCAATATCTAATTTTGATACATTAATGTTTCAACCATCAAGTTTTCATCAAATAATGATTTTTATATTATTTCACGTGAAATTTCAACTAATTTTATTAGTATAAATTGTATCTATATTTATTTCAGTTCAAATTCCTGTAGATAGATTATCTATATTTATTTCAGAAATATCACCTGTCGTATTATTAATGATCCCTGATCAAATTAATTCTACTATTTTATTTGTAGAAGTGGCTTGAATGTCTAAATTTTTTCAATTTAAATTAATTGTTCATATATCCAAATTTCACTTTAAAATAGTATCATATTGCAATACTAATCCTCATATTTTTCAATCAACATCTAGATCTCAATTGGAGTTATGAATTATTGTTGATCATATATCTCATGATATATTTATATTACCTGTTCCACTTGTATTTATATTTCAAATAGCTCAATGATTCTCAATATCTCAATTAATATTCAATTGAGTATTAAAGTAAGTAGTTTTCCATCCTGAAAAATTACTATAATCTCTACGTGATGAACTGAGATTTATTATTCAGTTATTCAGTAAAGTTCAGTTAATGTTAAATATTCAATTTAAATATCAATTATATAATCATCAAGAACCATTTATAATTAAATCATTAATTGTTTTACTAGAATATATAGTTACATTTCAATTAAGTTGTACATTATCATAAATTCAAGGCACAATTCATTCTTCCCAAGTATTAGCATTATTCCAAATTCAACCATTTACGGTAGAATGTATAGTTGAATCTATGGCGAATGTACTCTGTATTCAAACACAAAAAAAACTAATTAATAATAATATTTTTTTCATATGAAATAAAAAATAAAAAATAAAATAACGTAGATAACTTAATATAAATTCATATTAATATAGGATTAATTTAATAATCATACTTAGTAGTATACTGATGTGATATTAACACGACATTAATTTTTCAGACTTTTTTATATTTATGATTGACGATAAATATATTTAATGTAATTAAAAAAATAAGTACCATATATAATACTTATTTTTTATAATAATAACCATTGTAGACTCTATTAGAAAACCATTGATTATCCTCTATTTCTAGCAGCGTATACGATGGGTATACATCCCAAATGAGGCCCACTCCGAAAATTATACGAACTTTTTAGAGTTGTTTGAGTATATTAAAAATAATTCATTTAAATTTGCAATGGGGTTATCAGCAGTTGCTAGTACTCTTATTGTATTACGAATACTTTGGATAAGTGTTTTCACTTAATTTTCAAAGATTCATCTATTAAAAAAAATTTGGTTGTATCATAAAAGATAGTTATTATAACCCGCCTATAGTATATTTATTTTATCAGAACAAAAAAATCATGTTTTAATATTTTATTAAAACATGATTTTACTTAAAGTTAATAATGGCAGGACGCAGAGATTAGTAATGAGGAACTATTGGAATTGATAGAGAATATAATCATTTAATGATCAAATAAGATATTGGCTTAAAATAAGTAAATATTGTCATTAATCATGGAAAAAATCAAATAACGATCAAATAAGATTATTGCCCCCAATGTGGTATATATTTAGCATGTTTTCTAGTTTTACTTGTAGGATCAAAATGCTTTATCTTTCATTCTTCTAAGGCTGATTTTATTAACCTTGATGCTATGGCTGAATTCTGTTTTTCTATTCAAAATCTTTCACATACAGATTCATTAGTCATTGGTTCATTTTCTAATACAAATACTAATACACAATGCCAATATATTGAATCTGATTTTTCTTTATTGGTAAGTCTTCAAATAGGCCTGGTTCTAAATAGGATAATTCTAGTAAAATCATCACTTGTTTCCATTTTTGGATTAGGGAGTTTTACTATTCTTAAAGCATTCATTGCTCTATCAACTCAACTTCATCTTCTTTCACAATGATTAGCTCTTCTCATAAAGTCAGCTAAAAGCTCATTTCTAGATTTTGGAGGGTGATCAACAAACCTATCAATATCAATGAGTGGTATACCTGGATTAGAAATCTCAACTCTATCATCAAATATTTCAATAAGTACTTCAACTCAATGCATTCTTAAATCTTGATGAATTATTGAATTTGCAATAAACTCCCTTAAGGTAACCTTTGGATATAAAGCTTCATTTACTCTTCATGTTTCAATTGTTTCAATTTTAGGAACTTGTTGTAATACAAAATTTATAAGAGGAGCAAATGCTATAGCATACCCTTTTTTTCATTTTATATCACTAATCGCATGTAATTTATTTTTTCATCTATAAGTAATAACTCTAGGTCATTTGCTGTGAAGATTAAATTTTGTTAAATCTTTAGCAAATAGTAATGCACATGCATTTGTAATATCATATAATCAGTCTCTAAATTTTAATAAATCATCTTGAATTAGCTTTTCAATTCATTCTTGTTCTGAGTTGATATCATATCACATAGTTTGTGCGTATCAAACCAGATCAACATATTCGATTACTTTATTATCTGAAACTTTAGATAAACAAATATCTGAATCAAAAGAACTTCAAAGTATTTTTTCCCAAAGTTTAGATTCTAAGTCTTTATATCCTATTATAGGCTTGGTATATGTATCAACCCTTACAAAGGTTGTTGAATCAAACATTACAGGTTTAGTATCAGCAGAATTGATTACTAGTATTACTACATTTTTTCCTTCTTCGTAGTTTTCTATCTCGTGAAAAGTAAAATTAGAAAATCATTCTAAACTTCTAATAAGCCAAGGCAATAAGTCTTCATTTCATTTTCATTTCATTTCTCTATATTTAAAGTTGGTTCCTATTACAGTATGGTCATCAGGATCAATTCAAAAAATAACGTATCCATCAGGTCTATCCATTATTCTTGCTGTATTTGCAATAGCTGAAATATTTCAACCTATTTCTTTAGAACTATGAAAATTCTTTTTAAATTCACACCAAGGTAGTTCATGAGCTTTTCATTGTTTTAGGCAATATTCAATTATGTCTAAAAGTTGTGTTTTTTCCATGTAAATATATTAAAAATTATCTTTATTAGTAGTATAGGTATTTTTAAGTATATCTGCAAGTTTTTAAAACTATTTGTATATCATTAACTCAGCTAACTTACTAAAAAATCATTGTTCTATTACTTCTTCACTTCCTTCATCATTATCAATATATTTTAATCTTTCTACAAATATATTTCAATGTTTCATAATCTTATTTTTTTCTCTTGTTGATAAATCAGCAATAGCTTCTTTAAGAGATTGAATATTATGAGGCCTTACTCTTGCTAATAATTCTAAAGTATCATTTCTAGCTATATCTCATAATCTTAATTGTTTATCATGCGAATAATCTCTTCTTATTTGTTTAAGTAGTTGGAATACTTCCCTATCTGTAACTCAAATAGTATCATATATCTTTTCATCGAGTCATAAAATCATTTGATCTTCATTAAATGATTTATTAAATTCTTTCATTCATTCTGTATCTTTTAAATCAGACTCAAATTGATCGATAGAGTATACTTTTTGGAGTTTATAGATGTGAGAGAAGTCAATTGCCTTTAATCATACCTCAGAGGCAAATTTTGAAGCCTTATCGGTAAACTTAGAAGTTGTTATATAGTATGATTCTGTATTTTCATGATACTTTGCGTATTTATGGAGTGTTTTTCCATGATAACTAGAAACATCATCTTCACTTATATCTCTAATTGAATATTTTTTACATTGAACTACAAGGTATTTTTGAACTCAATTTTCTTCTTTGATTCATTTTAAATCGATTCATCAATCCATTTGATACGTTCCTCAATTTAATTTTACTTGATATCACTTAATTTTTTCAAAATAGTATTGCATATATTTCTCAAAACCATGAGGCGTTAATTTATGTTTCACCTTGAAAACAACCTTTGCTTTTTCCTCAGGTTCAGACTCTCCTAAAAACATGAAGTCACTTATGACTTTCGCTAAATCTAATTTATTTATTTTCATTTTACATAATTTAATATTATTATATAATATATTAAAACATAATATATTATATATGTCAACTATATAGAAATTTATAAGTACTATCAAACTATAACATAACTAAATAAGTTAATATTTATTGATACATTAGAACGTATTAATAAAAAATTATATATATTAGAAAAGAAAAAAGAATTACAAAAAAGAAAATTGATGGATTAGATAATTGTAATTACTTAAAAAGTGAAGGTTTTAAAGATTTAGTTATTAAAATACTCGAACTTTTTGTAGTATTACTACAACAGTAGTCAAAACTTTGAAGAGTTACATGTTATATTTATCTTTATGTATAAAAAAAGACCTACTTATAATGATATAATTAATCGAACATTTGAATTGCAACCTGTTTTCGCTTTAAATAGCAAAAAAGAACCTCAAATAAATTGAAGTTCTTCTGTAAATATTTATTGGCAGCACTAGAAAGTCTAACATAGAACTTTTTGAAATACTTAATAGTGATACTATTAAATATTTGGCTAATTTATTAGAAGAATCACAGAATATTAGCCAATAGACTTAATAGTCTTTTCTAACTCTTCTAATTCAACCATATCTTGATTATTAGCTTTTTCTATATCTTCTAATTTTATTTTTTCAGTAAAATTTTCATAAATTATATCAACTTCTTCTCTCATTTGTTTATTTGATATGCTTCAATTCCCTTTTAGTAGTTTTTTCCTATTAAACTCTATAATTAAGTCTATATTTTCTTGCCAAAAACTGAGAGTAATATCTTTTTCATCTTTTGCTCTTAATTCAGCAGATTCTAAAAATACCATTACAAATCTATTTAAACTATCAACTTCATCTTCTGTTAAATAATTTTTAGCTATATAAATATCTCATTTCCTTACAATATTCCCTTTCCAAGTTGTTAAACTCATATTTAATTTATTTTCATCAGCTCTATCAACTATTAATTCAGCTGCTGTTTTTCAAGTGATTGCATAGAGTATCTTATTTTGAGTTTCAGCAAAAAACATTTGGGTTACTTTATCACTAGAATCATAATCACTACTTAGAGATAATAAATCTCTTATTTTTTGATAGAATTTCTTTTCAGAAGCTCTAATATTTCTAATTCTGGCAAGTAGTTCATCAAAATAATCAGGTCTTCCATCAGGATTCTTTAGTCTTTCATCATCCATGATAAACCCTTTTATCATGTATTCTTTTAGATTTCTATTAGCCCATTTTCTAAATTGTGTTCATCTTTTACTTCTTACTCTAAATCCAATAGCTAAAATCATATCCAAAGCATAAAAACTTACCTCATAATTCTTTCAATCTGAGGCAGTTGTCAAGTAATCCTTTACAACTCATTCTAGGCTTAATTCTCCCTCTTTTTCAATATTTATTATATGCAAACTAATGTTTTGCTTAGAGGTGTCAAAAAGTTCGGCTATTTGATTTTGACTCATCCAAACACTTCAATCTTTTGAATAGAGTGAAACAGATGATTCTCAATCATCAGTGTTGTATATTATTATGTTATTTTTATTTTTCATTTTATTATATTTAATATACTTTTATTATATTAAATTGACATTAAATAACAATTTTAAATAGCAAAAAAGAACCTCAAATAAATTGAAGTTCCTCTGTAAATCTTAAATGGCAGGCCCACTAGGAATCGAACCTAGAGCGCGGGATTTGGAGTCCCGAATTTTAACCGTTAAACTATAGGCCTAGAGTCCCCTCTTGCGAGAGGAAAGTGATTATATTGCAAATCTATGGAAAGAAGTAATTGTATCTTCACCTATGAAAGCTTTCACTTTAACATTAGGATCAATAACAAATGCTTGTTCTAATAAAGAAATTTCAGATTTAAATTTCCCCATTTTACCTCCGATGATTTTTAATAGTACATCGTCAGATTTTTTACCCATATTTTCATCATTTTTCATGATTTCTAATTGGATAGACTTTTCTTTTTCTATAACTTCTTCTGAAATATCAGAAGCGTTTAAATATTCAGGATTAGCAGCAGTTACATGCATAGCTACTTGTTTTAATTTTTCTTCATCGCTACCAGATTTTGCAACAACGAGTGCAGCAATTTTAGCATTTGAATGTAAATATGAAATAGCAACTTCACCTTTAATAATTATATAATCTAGAAGTTTTAAGTTTTCACCCATTTCTAGAGAATAATCAGAGTTGATCATAGTTTGAGCAGCTTCTTTAGAATCTTCACCATTGTCTTTTAAGAAAACAGCTATAGATTCTAACATAGTTGTAAACTTATCAGTGTTAGCTAGGAAATCAGTTTCACAACCGATTGAAACAACATAAGCATTCCCACCTTCAGTAACGATTTTGATTCCACCTTCAGTAGTTTCTCTATCAGCTTTTTTAGCAGCTTTTGAAAGACCTTTTTTTCTAAGACCTTCAACAGCTAAATCAATATCACCGTTAGCTTCAGTAAGAGCTTTTTTACATTCCATCATTCCGATACCTGTAAGTTCTCTTAATTCTTTAACTTGAGCAGCAGTAATTGCCATAATAATGTACTATTAAATTGTAATATTTTTTTATTATTTTTTTGATGAACCAAATTCATCTTGAATTTTTTTTTCTAAGTTATCTATATGCTCTAGATTTACATCTTGTCATTGATAAGCTTTGAAAAATAAAAATCCACTAATACCGATATAAACGATAAACAAAATTCATGCAAGAAACGACCCTAAAATAGTTTGTAATATAATATATCAACCAAGTATTATAGCTCAGTATTTAATATGTTTCTTTAATTCAATACTTTTATTTTCTTCTGTAAAGAATAAAACAAGAGCAATTAAAGGGATATAACAAAGTGCATTTTTTAAATTATCACTATCTGATTTTTTTTGTTCTTCCATATTGTATTAAATAGGAAATAAATTGAATAGACTTAAAGTGAATTAAGCCTATTAAATATACTATTTTTCTTCTGTTTTAGCTTCAACTGTTTTAACTACCGCTTTTGCAGCAGGAGCTTTTTTTTCTCCACTTACTTTTGCAGCAGGAGCTTTTTTAAATGAAGTTTTAGCTTTTGCAGCTTTTAATTCAGTTGCTAATATATTAGCAATGAATTCAACTGATTTAACTGAATTAGTATTAGCAGGAATACAGTTAGTAACAACTGTATCATCACCATTTGTATTTAAAACAGCGTATGCAGGTAAGTTTAATGAATTAGCTTCTTTGATAGCTTGAGCTTCAAATATACCATCGATAGCGAAGATAACATCTGGAGTTTTTTTCATTTCTTTTAACCCTTTGTATGCTCTATCTAATTTTTCAAGCTCTAACATTTTAGCAGCTTTTTCTTTTTTAGTTAAAATATCAAAAGCACCAGCTTCTGCATCTTTTAATAATTGTAAGTAAGTTGCAATTCTTTGTTTAATAGTTCTGAAGTTTGTTAATAAACCAGGAACCCATTTTTCAGTTACGTAAAAATGACCAGTTTCTTCAGCTAATTTAGCAAAAGCATCTCTCGCTTGTAATTTACAAGCAACAAATAATATTTTTTTACCATCAGCATGTAGAGCTTTTAATTCAGCGGTAACTTCTTCTAATTTTGCAGCAGATTTAACAAGATTAATTACATGGATTCCGTTAACAGAACCATATATATATTCTTTCATTTTTGGATTCCAGTAGTTAGACTTATTACCAATATGTAATAAGTTATCAAACATTGAATTTAATACTTCTTTTTTCATTGTTAAGTTTTTTATTTTATAAGCAAGATTTTAAATAAATCTTTAAATAAATATTTCTGTGCCAAAGGCTTCCCAAAAATATTTTTTTCTAGAGATATAGGAATATAGCTCTAGATTAATAATTATTTTTCTTCAGTTTTAGGAACTTTTTTAGCTGGAGCTTTTTTTTCAGTTTTTTCATCAGATTTAGATTCTTTTTTAGGAGTATCTTTTGGAGCTTCTTGTAAAGCTTTTAATGATAAACCAATTCTTTTTTTAGTAGGTTCAAAGTTAATGATTTTAGCAGTAACTTCTTCTCAAACTTTAACATGATCTCTAATATCTTTAACTACACCGTGTGAAATTTCAGATAAATGGATTAGACCTTGGATACCTCCTTCAAGATTCATGAACGCACCAAATTTAGAAATTCTAGAGATTGGAGCAAGAATTGAATCACCAAGTTTATATTTTTTAGCAAGAACATCCCAAGGATTTTCTTTAAGTCTTTTAATTGAAAGAGAAATTTTATCAGAATCTAGACCTATAACTTTCACTTTCACTTTCATACCAACTTTAGCAAATTTACTAGGATCGTTAACATGTCCCCAATCTATTTCAGATACATGAACTAAACCTTCTAAACCGTCAAAAGTAACAAATAGACCATATGATAAAATACCTGAAACTACACCTTCTACAACATCACCTTCTTTTAATGTAGCAAGAGCTTTTTCTCTATTTTCTGCAATAGCAGCTTTTTCAGAGAAAATTATTTTTTTACCAGCTTCATCAACGTTAATAACTCTAACTTGGAATTCTAATCCAACTAGACCTTCAAGATGTTCTAAAATTTTATCTGCATTAGCACCTTCAACTCTAGGATAGTGAAGAGGAGTTAATTGAGAAACAGGTATAAACCCCTTTAGACCATCGATATCAACAAGTAATCAACCTTTGTTAGCCTCAGTAGGTTTAACAGTGATAACTTCTTCAGATTCGTTATATTTAGCAAGATTATTAAGGTTTTTAATTTGGTTAGCTCTTTTTAATGAAAGGATTAATAAACCTCTTTCAACAGAATCACCAAGAACCATAACATCAATAGGTTGTCCATCTTCTAAAGAATTTAGATCAACAGTATTCCCTACTTCCTTAGAAACAACTAAACCAGTAAATTGGTTATTTACGTTTACTAAGATATTTTTCTTTTCTACTTTTACAATAGTTCCAGAAATTACTTCTCCTTCTTTTGGATATTTAATTTCAGGAGATTGTTCGAATAACTCTTCAAACAGAGCCATATCAGTTTGTGCCATGTGACATAAAATTAATAAATAAATTAATTCATCTCAAATAAAAATGAGTGAATAGTTTTAAAAAAGTAAGATTAAAAATCTTCTTAGTAAAAAGCTTACCAAAGCAAACTTTCTACTGTAAGTTCTTTAACCTTTAATTACTTCAAGTCAAAACGCGCGATAAATATATTGAGAAAGCCAAAAAAGTCAAATATATTTTAGAGTTTTTTCTATATATATTTTTATATAAAAACCCAATTAAAAAAAACACTAAATAAATCAAGACGTAATTTATATAGTATTTTCTATTTTTCCTGATTGGTTGTAATCATAATTTATTCAAAATAATTTCCGTTTTATTACTTTTTCTTTTGGTAATAGACCTATTAATCACTGGCTAGTATAACCTAATTCCCATGTTAGAGTCCATTTATTTCACCAACGTCATACGGAATGAGACGCTGCATCAATGATTGTGATCTAATTTTCTCTATTTTTTTAGATTTTCTCTTTTTACAACCAGAGTTCTTAAATAATGAACATCTATTTCATCACTAGGCATTATTATATTATTAAAGAATATATACTTAATATAAATAAAACAGAAATAATCTTCATTTAAGGTTTTATTAAGCAGCTATGATTATTATGTTTTATATACTATATTTTCTAAATTATTTATTATGAGTTTACAAGAAAAATGGCAATCAGAATATAAATCTCTCAGACAAATATGGAAAATCCGTTCAAAAACCACTTATATGGCAAAATGAATTATTAATTTTCTATGAAAATATTAAAAAACCATATTAAATAAAAATATTTAATATGGTTTTCTTTTGTTTTCAAAATGGGGTACCCAAAGGGTCTCGAACCCTCGGCCTCCAGAGTCACAACCTGGCGCTCTAACCAACTGAGCTATGGGTACCATATCTGTAAGATATGTATTGAAAAGCAGGGTGATTATATTGAAACACCCAGAGTTGTCAAAAGAATAATTAAAATATTGAATTTTTAGAACTTCCTACTGCGGATTTGATACTTTGAGCTATATATTTACATTTTTAATTAACTGTGTGTCTAAGTATATGGGAAATTGTAAGTTGATTTGATAGAGTTGACTTTATACGATATGATTCATTAATTCAAGTGCTATTTTTTCAATAGATTTACAAAAGCTTCTGAAGGAAGTGAAACTTTTCAGAATTGTTTCATTTTCTTTTTCCCTTTCTTTTGTTTTTCTAGTAATTTTTTCTTTCTTGAAATATCTCATCCATATAACTTTGCAGTTACATCTTTTCTCATGGCAGATAGGTTTTCTCTTCATACCACATCTCATCAAACTACTGCTTGAATTTTGATAGTAAATAGAGCTTTTGGAATTGATGTTTTTAGATTGGCACATATTTTTCATCATAGATATCTTGATTGATCTCTATGACAGATAAATGCGAGTGCATCAACTTTTTCATCAGCAATTAATACTTCTAGTTTCACTAAATCATCTTGAGAAAAATGAATGAATTCATAATTTAAAGATGCATATCCTGAACTGAGAGATTTTATTTCATCATAGAAATCTCAAATAAGCTCATTCATAGGTAGTTCATATGTAAGCATAACTCTTCCCGAATCTATGTATTGTTGATTTTTGAATTGACCTCTTCTGTCTTGAGATAGAGTCATTAAATTTCCTACGAATTCATTTGGTGTAAGTATTTCTACTTTTGCAATCGGTTCTTCTATATAGAGATATTTTTCTCTTGCTGGAAGATCTTCAGGGTTTGATACAAGAACTCTTGTACATTTTTGACCTCTTTCATTTTCCATAAGTTCCGCAGAATATCTTGAATATTCAGAGAGTTTATTTCAAAGAAGTACCACTCTATAAGTAACCTGAGGAGCTGTTAATATTACATCCATACTAAACTCTCTCATGAGTCTTTCTTTTACGATATCCAGATGAAGAAGCCCTAAAAATCCACATCTATAACCATGACCAAGTGCTGGAGATACATCAGTTTCAACAGCGAGAGCAGAATCATTTAATACCAATTTTTCCATCGCATCTTTTAGCAGAGGATATTCACTTGAGTCCATTGCAAAAATACCAGCATAGATAAATGGTGTCACTTCTCAAAAACCATCAATTACTTTTGCATCTTCAGGTTTATCTCTCGGACCATCAACTATTTTAGGTTTCCACATAGTATCTCACACTTTAGCATCTCTGATTGTTTTGAGACCAGTAACTACATATCATATAGAACCAAGACCTATTTTACCATCACTCGTATAACTTGGAGAAAAGTGTCCAACGTCAAGAGCTATTATTTTTTTATCTGTATTTAAAAAATGACATTCGTCCCCCTTTTTGATTTCACCTTGAAAAACTTTTACATATGAAACAACACCCCTGTAAGCATCATATTGAGAATCAAAAACAAGAGCTTTTAATTCATCTGTTACAGGATCTGTTTCAGAATATATAAGTGGAGAAGAAACTCTTTCAATAACAGCTTCTAAAACTGCTTCTACGTTTTCACCAGTTTTTGCAGAAACTCAAATTATTTCTGATTTATCACATCAAAGTAAATTCATTATTTCTTCAGAAACTTTATCAAAATCAGCAGCTGGAAGATCAATTTTATTTATAACAGGAATTATGTCTAGGTCATTTTCAATAGCCATATAGACATTTGAGAGTGTTTGAGCTTCTATCCCTTGAGATGCATCAACTATTAAAAGTGCTCCTTCAACTGAAGCAAGTGAACGAGAAACTTCGTATTGAAAATCAACATGACCAGGAGTATCAATAATATTCATTTCATACCCTTTCCAGTTCATTCTCACTGGTTGGAGTTTTATTGTGATACCTCTTTCTTGTTCGAGTTCCATCGTATCAAGCATTTGAGATGTTTTCATGTCTCTTTTTTCAATAGTTCCTGTGATCTCAAGAAGCCTATCAGCCAATGTTGATTTACCATGATCGATATGTGCGATGATACAAAAATTTCTTATATGTTCTAAGTTCATTCGTAATTGTTTTATCTATAAAATTTGACCGCATTGTAGTCAGAAAAAGTAAAAAGTCAAAATGATGGGAATATGAAAAAAGAACTATATATTTTCTTTTAAACAAGATATATTAGAATTATTCTATAGAGTTAAGTGAAGAAAAGGTGAATTTATGAAAATTCCCTTTCATAAATGCGTAAGATATGATACAATATATAATATATATTAAATTACTTCTAATATTTATGACAGAGAATAATTCTGTACATAAACTGAATTCTATAACAAGCGTGATTACTTACTACAATCAGCTTATTTTTGATAAGCAAAATTGGAAGCAAAAAGAAATATGGAAAATAGCAGAAGTAACATATTCTTACCATAAAGAGACTTGAATTAATGAAACATTATTTATCATAATAGGTTGATTAGATTTAGTAAAATTTATGAATTCAACTTTTATAGAACAATGTAATCAATTAAAAGCATCTAAGTTAATTGTTGAAACTCAAGTAAACAAAAAAATCATTCTTATCAATGAGGCTCTTCAAAAATTACAGGAAGCTCAATTTACTAAGTGAAATGAATCAGAAATAATTGAAAAAGAAATATTTGAAAATGGTATTATAGAAAAACTTAATTTATTAGAATATTGTTTATTAAGCCTAGAATTTGAAGCAGAAAAATCGGGTCTAGACTTAGAAATCAGTGATGATGAAATCAATAAGTTAGAACAAGACTTATTATCAATTGATAGTAAATTATATGGATGATTAATCAAAAATAATCCTCAAGAAGTAATTCTAGCATATGAATATGTTTATGGGACATACTTAATGAAAAAGGAATCATTTACTCATGAAGAAAATCATAGATATGGTGAATATTTAAATAAAATAAAAAATTATCTTCCTAAGCATTACCAATTCATAAAAAAACAAAAGACTAAACAAATAACATGAGCATATTTAAAATATGACTTACAAAGAGCAGATTATATACTAGGATTTAATATGTTAATAGACGCATTTTGATCAATGCATCATATTGTAAAAAGTGATAAAAATGCGTGAAGTATTTCAGATGGACCAGAAGGAGTATACTTCCCTATGAATGAAAAATTTAATACTATTACTATAGAAAGATTTTTTAGATTATGAATGCATGAAATAGAAACCCATAGTGTCACTGATCATAATTCTTATGCATTATTATGAAACTTAAGAGGTGCTAATAGCACTAAAAAAGATGAATGAACAGCAATATTAATGGAACAATTATTTATATATTGAAGAAATTTAATATCTAAACATTCTTTATGACATGAGTTTATAGATAAATCTAAACTTCAAATCAATGGATATTTTGCTAAAATATTAATGTGAGAAATATTGTCTAGTTGTGATTTGAGAGATTTCTTAGAACTATCTGAAATCATAGATCCAGATATAATTACAGCTGAGGAAAGATATAAACGTCTCAAAAGGAATAATAGGAAAGGAGTGCAACATAAAGATACAACATATACGAGAGGTTTATTACAAGCTGTAGACGAAGTGAATACATATATTGAAACAAAAGGAAATAAATGATTAGCACTTGAGGATTTATTCACATGAAAAATTTCATTTGAAGAAACTCTAAAGTTTAAAAGACTGAAAGAATTAAAACAAGCAGAAGGAATGAAAATAGATAATTTAAAACCTATATTTGTATCTGACGCGGTACATTATGTCCTAGAAAAAAAATTACAAGGTTTAGATGAACAAATTAATACAAAAGACTTCTTAGAACATTTAGAATATAAGTATCCTTTATTAGATTTCATTAAAGCTTTAGACGTGAAAGTATACTTCAGAAAGAACAGTAGAATTATGTGAATTGCAAATGTACTACTTCAAATAATTAGTAATAAAAAAGTAGAAAATATATTTGAATCAGCAAATGATAAACAAAAAAATATTCTCGAAAAAATATTTCAAACACAATACCAACCGCTTATAAATGATGTGCATGCAGATCTTGCAAGCCATAGAAGAAACCACAAATAAAAATAAATATTATGGAAAAAATATACAACTTTATACCTGATGAGTTATCTCATTTAACACAAGAAGAATTACTGTATCATTATGACAACCCAAGAAACATTTATGTAAAAGATTGTCGTATAGATAATTGGGTAAACCAAGATAAGAACTTTCCAGAATATTGTTTAGTTTTTTTAACACATGGTAGTTTCTACGTTAATTCTAAAATTAGACGTACAACTCAACATACAATAAAAAATTTCAATAGACTTATAAGAAATTATTCTGATTTTTGAACAAGAAAAGCTATAAATAAATCAGGTATTCCAGAAGAGAATATTATAACTTCACCATGATCAAGAGCTCTTTCTGATTATAATCGTGAGAATAAAACTAAAGATGAAGATGCAGGATTAACAGATGGTAAAAAATCTCTTCGTCCATATGATTTTAATGAAGTAGTTATTATTGATAATCCAGAACAATTGAGGGATCAATGACAATATAAAACTGATATATATCATGGGAGTTTAGAATATAGCTTAAATTGTGTAGAAGAAATTTCATGATGAAGTATATGATTTGATATTCATGATTCAGGGGTTAATTTAATGTGAAAAACTCCTGAACTAGATAGATTTAGAAAAGGATGATTTCCAGGAATTACTTTATGAACAAAAAATTGAGAATCATGTAATAATGAAATATTAGAATATTTTTCAGAAAGATTAGAATATTACCTAGGTATAAAGCCAGAAATAAATGAACCTTTTCAATGAGGTTACGTTACTACAAAACATGGACAAGAAAATAGAAAAGAAAAAAAATCAATATCAAATGCTGAAAATAAATCGATACGTAATATGATTCAAATAGAATTAGGAAGATACTTATACATGAAAGAATCAACACAAGAAGTTGATTGGGAAAGAATGGAAATAATTTGAGAATGAATGAAAAGATCTATTGCTGATACATGAATCAAGTTTTGAGCAGAATATTTTAAAAATTTAAATAAATAAAAAAACGAAAATTTAAATTTTCGTTTTTTTATTTTCCTATAAATCTTTTTACTGCGTCTAATGCTGGAATTCTAGAAGCATTTTCCATTGGAGGAACAGTGATTTGGAGAATATCTTTATAGTGTTTTTTGATATACATATAATCTTTTCTCAAAATCTTATAGTCTTTATGTTCAATTTTTATTACTCAGACTTTTTCAAAACCATCTTTTGTAAGACCTATTTCTTTCCCAATAGCACTTTCATGAGTTTCAATAAGATAAGTACATTCTCTTTTTGAAATTTTATCAAGAAGTTTTTGATTATAACCATTTAATATACCTTTTTTATGAGCATAGATATTGATTCACATAACATTATTCTTAATTTTACCAGGTTTTAATTCTGGATGAACGATAAATTCATAGAGATTTAAATCATATGCTTTGAGCATCAGTTCTAATCTTCAACCTCAAATTCTCCCATTAAGTTCAATAGTTTTTAATTCCCCTTTTGAATTTACTTTGAATTCATGATGTACAAAAATATTTTTTATACCCGTAGCTTTTACTGTAGAATTAACAAAAGTTTTTACTCTTTTTCATTTGAAGTCTTCTTCAGTTTTTTCAGTTGAAATTCTTGCTGTACAACAATAATCACTGAAACCAAAATCAGTACCTATCTTTACTTTCATTGGTTTTGATAGGAATGTATTTCCCTCTTGATCTACAAAATAGTCAATTGAATAGAGCTTTCAATCTATAAATTCCTCAACTATAAGTTCATGAGTATCTATACCTTTACTTTTTAATCTATCATGAAATTCTTGATATGTATCCATATAAATATCATAATCTTTTCTATTACATATTTTACCAACTCATGAACTTTGAACTCCATCAACAGGTTTAATAATATAAGGATATCATACTTTTTCTTCTATTTCTTTAGGATCAAGTTGATCATGTTCACCATTTAAAAACTTAATACCTAATTCTGGATTATGTTGTTTTATTAATTCTCTTTGTAAATGTTTATCTCTGAATATATTTTGATGTTCTGATACACTTTGTCCAAGTGTTTGTTTTAATTCATCAGTTAAATTTATAAGAATTTCTAAAGGGGTTGATACAAATTTTATATTATATTCTTTTTGGTATTCTAATAATTTTTCTTTTAATTCTTCTTTATTTGAATAATGACAAAATAATATCCCAAATTTATGTAACTTGTTAATTAAGTCGATATATTCGATTTCATCACCTTTATAACAGATGATATTTTTCATTCCATATTTTTCACTTAGTGATTCTATGGCATCTATTTCTACTGAAAAAAGATCGCTTTTCATCCTCATTTTAGTCATGACGTGAACTATAGCTTGCTTCTCCATATATTTAGATTAATTATAAATGAATATTTTTAATATTTATTAAAAATATTCCTCATTTTTTCTTCTGAAACCGTATTATAGAAATAAATCTATAAAAGTAAACTTTTTGTTGTTAAAAAATTAGATTATTGCCTTATTTAAGGCAATCCATAGCACTATATCTAAGTCTTCTCATCTTGTATTTTCTCATAACTCTAATTTTTCAAATACTTGAGTCACTATTTCTTTAGAGAATCCACCTTTTATAAGATTTTTAGATAGTTTTTTTCTTGGTTCAGCAAAACCAATTTTAATGAGTTTTAAGAACTCTTCGTCATTTATATGATTGTAATTATCATGTGATTCAAACATTAATACACTCGACTCTATTTTTGGGGCTGGAACGAAACATTCTTTCGGAACTTTTATTATTTCTGATACAAAACACTTTTTTTCAATAAACAGAGATAATACACTCGATTTATTTTTCCCTTTTCATAATATTTTTTGACCAACATCATCCTGCATCAAAATAATCATATAACTCGGTTTTATTCCTGTTTCATATAAAAAATGACGAAGTATAGGAGATGTTATATAATATGGTATATTTGCAATAACATCGTATTTAGTGAAATCGGGCATATATTTTAATATATCTATATGTTTGATTTCCATTTTAGTTTGCCCTATCTGGAAGTCATTTGTTTCTATTCTTTTATTTAAAATAGCCACCATATCAGTATCTAATTCTACTAAATCCAGATTTTTAGGCTCTTGTAATAGTATTTTTTCTGTTAATGCTCAATAACCTGGTCATACTTCGACTATATTATTTCATCTCACTTCTATCGTATTTGCAATTTCTTCTAAGATAAAATCATCTTGTAAAAAATTTTGACCTAGTGCTTTTTTGGCACGAACTTTAAAACGTTTTAATATTTCTTGACTCACTTGTTTTTCTTATGTGCTATTAAGAGGATTCTACTCACTAATATGTTTTTTCCAATATTTTATATATAATTAATGATCAATATTTTATTGATTATTATCAGTGTTTTATTGATTATTATCAGTGTTTTTTTGAAGAGCTTAATACAATATTAAATAAAAGTAGGTCTATTTTTTGACATATATTTAAATATTGTGGTAAAATAAAAATACAACAGAGAAAACAAATTATTTTTTCTGCTATATTTTATTTCATTACTATTATAATAGAATGATAAAAACAAAAATAAAAAAAGTTCTTGCAGCTACTGCAATTGCTGCTTTAGCAACTACACAGTTTGCTAACGTATTTGCTGCATCGAATATTGGTACAGGTTCTGTAACAGGGGATATTTCTTTTGATACAAATATTATATGGGATGATGCATTCCCAGGTTCTGCTACTGGTACAGTTACTGGTATTGTGGTGAAAGCTCAAGTGTTACCTACTTTAAATATGGTTATTTCTGATAAAGAAATTGATCTTGGAGTATTAACTGCTGGAACTCCTTCAACAGGAACATTAGATATCGAAGTTGGTACGAATGCTGCTAACGGTGTTACAATTAGAGTAAAATCTGCAAGTGGTGGTTTAACTAACACTTCTGACAATGCTCTACAAATTAATAACGCATTAACAGATGGTTCACAAGAAAACTATACATTTGCATCTACTGCTAACGCAATTGATTCAACTGTTACAGGTTTTGTAACTACTGGTGATTTAGCTTCTACTGAAGTTGTTGATTCTAGTGAATTAATAATTTACGATACTAATAAACCAGAAATCTCTGATGGAACAGATGCTGATGTAACTTTCACAGTTAGTGCTACATCAAATGCACAAACACCAGCAGGTAATTATCAAGATACTTTAGACTTTACTGTTATTGGTAACTTCTAATAGCTCATCTTATGAGAAAAAAAAAGAACAAGTTTAACTTGTTCTTTTTTTATATTTAAAATTTCACTAAATACTTGTGATGATAATATTATCAATTGATAAGTCTCATGTATAATTTGCTCATGAAGTATAGAAGAATCTTATTTTTTCAACATTATAAGATATAAGGTCAATATTTCATGTATTTAACCAAGCATCTGCCTGTACTGTTTGTTGCTGACCTGCTATAGTATATATATCAGTCCATGCTCCTCAGTAATATGTTTGTACAATAAGTGTTCACATATCTACTCCAAACATATGATAATCAAATGAAATATTTTGTGCATTCCTGAAATTATCTGTTTCAACTGCAAATGTCATACTAGGGAAATTTGGATTACTCGTTTCTGTATAAATATAATAAGAACCTGCTGCTGGATTATTAGGTCAAGTCGATCCTGAGGGAGTTCCTCATGTAGTTGGAGTAAAACTGACATTTGCTGTTAATCCAGTAACTGCTGTCCAGTTCCCTAATGTATTCGTTTCAAATGTTTCAGTGTATGTTCCAGCTAGCCCAGCTCAAATAATAGGTCAGACATTATATAATCAATTACCATTTCAAGCCCAAAGAGTATTTAATACTCAGCCGTTAGATACGACTAAATTATAAGTTACTTCATTAGTTCATGATGTTACATTCGCTTGAATCTGAGTTGGAGAAATAGGAGTAGTTGTATTAACTGTTCCATCAAAACCTGGAATAAGTAAAGTTGAACTTGGTGTGAAATTTATTCAATCAAGAGTAATATTCTGAGTTTGAGAAGGACTCATATTAATTAATGTGCTTGTTGTAATAAATGGAGTACTACTTCCTCATCCTCATAGAGAATTTACTGTTACTTCTGATCCTGAATATGTAAGATTAATGTTGGTTCCCGATTTTAAATCTGAAAGCCCAATTTTATTTTGTAACTCTGCAATTAATTCATTCCATTTAGTCAGATTTAGTAAATCTCAATTTTCTGCAATTAATCAATTCCAAGCTAGAACAAATCATAATGAACCTCAGAATACAAGAAATGTAATTATCAGTCTTTTGAAGATATTTTTCATATTTTTTTTCATAAAATAATTTCTTTATATATTACAAAAAAAAAAAAAAAAAATTAAATAATTTTTTTTAA
>JAWUYB010000054.1:0-12087 GCA_034111025.1 Candidatus Altimarinota bacterium
AAAAACATAACTTGAATCATATCCATTAACCGATCTGATTTAAGTTTTTTTTAAAAATACGCGGGGGTGGTGAAATGGTAGACACGCACGCTTGAGGGGCGTGTGGATAAATATGTCCGTGAGGGTTCAACTCCCTCTCTCCGCACCAAAACTATTCAGATTTACAAAACAAACACTATCGAGCTATATCCTAGTGTTTTTTTGTGCTTAAAAAAACACTTACTAATTCTAGTAAGTATTTTTTTAATTTTCTAAAATTCTTAATGGTGTTCTTAATTTTGAAATTTCTCATCAATATATACCATGATCAAATCATAATCTTCATGCAACAATATTATATCATATTCAGTTTTTTTCAGAAAATTCCATTAATTTCTCAACTGTTATATTTCAGTTATTTAAGAATCATTTATATTCTTTTTCGTTTATAAAATAATCTCTAGCCCACTTATTAGCTTCAGCTTCAATATTTTGTTCTTCATCAAATATATTTAAAAATATATCATCTTTTTTATGTAAATGAAATTGAACATGAGCTAATTCATGAAATAAAGCAAACCAGAATCAATCAGCTTTTTTCCCTTTATCACTTATTTGGATAAAAGGTTTTCACATATATCTTCTTGTTATCCCAAATACAGGAACATTTTTAAATCAAGGGACAAATGAAAAGTATATTCATACACCTGCTAAAATTCTTTGTATTTTATTAATATCAATAAATTCATCTTTTGTCATTATTTTTAATACTATTAAAATATTTTTTAATTTATTTTTAGAATAATCTCCTACTTCTAAATTTTCTATTTTTACCTCTCATCACCTTAACCAACAAACTAAATTATATTCATTTAATTTTAATGAATCAGTTTTTTTAAACATTAAATTAATCTTGAATATATTCAAGATATTTTTTAGTGAGGATACTTTTAAAAATTTATATAGATTATTCAAGATTCTTTCTTTATTTTCTTGTCATACAAAATTAATTTTTTCAACAAAACCATTTTCAGCTAAATCTTTATATCAATCTTTTATTACTAATAATATTTCTTTTTCTTCTTCAATTTTAGTAGCCATTAATTTTTTTTCTTCTAACAGTGCTTTATCTTCATCATATTTTTTTTGTAAATTATTCCAAAATTCACATGACATTCAAAAAACTTTTTCTAGTATCAATGATGTATCTGTTGTAATCGATGCTTTACCATTTATAATATTACTTATATGTTTTTTACTTATATTCGTTCTAAGAGATAATTCTTCTTGAGTTATATTTTCTCACTCTAATACATCTTTTATTGTTTCTCACGGATGCACTAATAATTCAGCAAAAAAACTTCTTTTATTTATCATAACTTTAATTATATAATTATTATTTTAAATATCTTTTTTAATGTGTTTTATCTGTAATTTCTAGTATTATTATTTTTGTTACTAGTTTAAATTGTTCATTATTCTTGAAATCATCACATATAATTTCTTTAGGTTCTGTTTCAAAAATAATTCTAAATACATTTTTTCTTCCATCTATATCTATAGACAGTTGATATTTTCTATTTCAAGTTAAGGGGTGCAAATTATATAAAGAACGATTGTTCTTTATATCGAATAAATTAGGAGCCGAATCTAACTCATTTAGTCTTTGAGTTAATTTTTTATTCATATGAACATTTTTTCGAAATAATGTTCATTTTTCACATTTTTTCTTTAATGTTAAGGTTTTAAAATTAAGCTCCATTACATAATACAAATTAAAAAATAAATAAAATTTTTCACAAAAATTCTTAAAAAATACAAAATTTAGTTAATAAAAAAAATAACTAATATATTTATTAACCTATATGGTTATTATATTAATAATTTTAAAAAGTCAATTTTTATTAACCTATATGGTTATTATTTTCTTTTCGGAATATTATAAACATCTAATAAATATTCTGATATATCATGAAATAGATACGCTGCACTGGCACCTCAATAGTTCGTAGTTCTTGGTCTTTCGAGTTTAACTATGATAACAAACTGTGGGTCTTCAGCTGGTCCATACCCAGCGTATGAAGCCATAGTTGAGGCTTGTCATGTTTCATATTTTCATCTAAAAGGGATTTGAGATGTTCATGTCTTCCCTGCAAGATTATATCATTCGACTCCCCCTCTCTTGGCTGCTCATTTTCTTACTCAGTTTACTAATATCTTAGTCATTAAATCTGAAGTAGATTCTTTAATAACTCTTCTTTGAGGTTCTGTTTTATATTTAATTATTTTTCAATCAGCAAATTCTATTTTATCTACAACCGTTGGAGTATAGTATACACCTCAGTTTGCTAATACACTATATGCTGCTGCCATTTGTAATTGAGTAACACTCACACCTAATCAATAAGAACTTGTATATAATTGAGATTTAGACCATTTTTCCCAATCTCTCATTTTCCCTGTAACTTCTCATTCTAATGTTATTCCAGTAACTTCATCAAACCCAAATTTTTGAAAATAATTATATACCAGTAGTTTTCATAGTCTTTGAACTATACGAACCATTCAAACATTACACGAAAAATCTAGTGCATTTGAAAACGAATGTAATCAACCACAATTTTTAGTATCGAGATTTTTAATACTAAAATCTCAAACTTGTAATTCATTAATATCTCTATACAGCTCATTTGCCTCTATTTCACCTGTATCTATTCACATTGCAAATACGAGAGATTTCATAATTGAACCTGGTTCATACATTGCTGAGATGGTATCATTTTGATATACTTTTGGTCAATAATCATTTTTATACTTATACTTTACGAGAAGATTTTCTCATAACTCTTCTCTCGTTGCTAATCTTAAAAATAGTTCTTTATTATCATAAAAAAACCTTTCTCATAATTCAGTATCTTCAATAAAAATAGGATATCATAATAGATCAATTTTAGGATCTGGATATTTTGAAAATTTTACTTTTTCTAATTCATATACATCAGAAAAATCATTCAGATTAAATAACGGATAATTTGCCATAGATAATACCCTTCAAGTTTTAGGCTCCATAACTACTACAGAACCCTTATTTGCTCTAAATTTTTTTACCCCTGCCTCTAGAAAATTTTCAACTTTTTTTTGTATATTTCTATCAATTGAAGTATATATTTTAACTCCTTCTGTATTTTCACTTTGTTTTTCTAGTTCAATAGGATTAATTATCCTTCATCTAATATCTTTTCTAGAAATAATTTTTCAGTTATTTCATTTTAAAGAATCATTAAAATATCATTCAACTCCATAATGTCATTTCCCTTCATTGTCAACAAATCATATAATTTGTGATGCTACATCTTTTTCAGGGTAATATCTCTGTGGACGTGGATTTAATACTATAAAACCTCAAATACTATCTTGCTTTTCAATAAGACCTTTTTTCATTGCATTTTTTTCTTCTTCAAGAATTGTTTTTACATACTCTGAAACACTAATAGATAATTTACTTAATATTTGAACATAACGAATTTTTCTTTTCCTCATCATATATTCTAGGTCATCACTATCAATTCATAATATTGGAGAGAGTGAATGAGTAACTGTTTTTAATTGAGTTACTTCTTCAGGGTTTACATATAAATATGGGAAAATTGGATATATTCAAGCATAACCAAATGATTTTATTAGATCAATCTTATCTTGTTCTAATTCTCTATCTATAAATACACTTGTTACATACTCTTGATTAATTTTTTTATTTAATGTTTCTCAGATGAGATTTTTAATATATATCTCATCATTATTTAATTCTTCTAATTCGATAACTTTTAGAAATTTAAGTATGTTATTGTAGCAAATTTTATTAGAAACATTTTCACAACTTTCTTTATAAACTACATCTGTTAAAAAATCTTGAAGTTTTGTTTTTGAACCTTCAATCTGAGGATCAATAGCAATATCAAACAAGTTCAAAGAAGTTCACAATATAGTTCATCCATTTGTTGCACTATAAACAGTACCCCTTGTTACAGGAACTGTTACTTTTCATATTTGTTGATTATCAGCTAATTGTTGATAAAAAGTATGGTCAATCACTGTATTTGAAAATAATTTTTGTACTATTATAAGTGAAAAAATCGCAAAAAAAGCAGCTATATAGTATAATCTATTTAACTTTGCTAATTTTTTTATGATTTTACGATTCAAAATAATTTTTTTCATTTCTTCTTCTTATTATTCTCAATAAATTTTTTTAAATATTTTTGGTATATTTACTGTATTATAATGACTAAATAATCTTTTACGTAAACGTTCAACTTCTTGTTCATGTAAATTAGGCAATACTGATTCTTCGAATATTTCTAATATAAATGGTTTTTCATTATCTGCTAATTTTTTGTATGAAAGATACATCGCATAAATAACTTCTTCATTTGTACCTACACATTCAAATGGTTTCATTCAAGATATACCCATAAGTTTTTCAAATAATTCTTTTAGACTTTGATCATTATATAAGTCTTCTCAGAAGATTTTAACTAATGTTTCTTTTTCTAGAAATGGATGTAACATTGAATATACAAATGCACATTTAGGACATTTTTTACACCAAAGTCATTTATGATTACTTGTTTCCCTGATTTTAAAATTATTATTACAGCTAGAAAAGCTATCAAAATATTTTCCTCAAACTTTTGTAAATAATTCTGCTATTTTTATTTCATATAATGGACGTAATAATGAAAAATAATGTGAATGAGATGAAATATTTTTTTGAATATATTGTGTAAATTCTATTTCAAATTCTATACTTTTACTCCATTGATGGTTTATTTCAATTCATTCCCAATGAGTATTTCAAAAATTTGCCGAGTGTTCATTAGATAAAATAAAATATTGGTAATCATATAAATATCATGCAGCTTGCATAATAAAAGCAATAATTCCCGTAATTGGGACATGCCCATTAAAGTACTCTCAAGAGCTATTTAAAGTGAATAAATTTTCTGAAATTTCTCTAGAAATTAATATATTATTTGTTCATGTATGGTCTATACATTTTTGTTTCACTGGATCAACTTTTCCGAATACAAATGTATCAAAATCAATTTTTAATTTTCTTACTAATTCTAGTGATACAATTGAATCTTTTCCTCATCAAATTGCCACAAGTGCTTTTTCAGAAACATCATAATCTTTTTTAATTAGAATCTTGTTAGATTTTACTTCAAAGTTAAATAAAGTCTTCGGTGATATTTTATTTGTGAATAAAAATTCTCATAATCAATTTTGATAAAATTTCTTCCGAAAACGAATTGATATTTTATCAATACTTCATGATTTTATTATTAATTTTTCTGTAGGATACAATTTATAATAACTTATTCCTAAAGCAATATGTAAATGAAATAAAATATTATCTAGAATATCATAATTTAGATCAGATCTTAAATCAAAATTTCCATCATCAAAATTTATTACTTCTTCAAAAAGTAATATATTATTATTATCATTTTTATCTTGAATTGAATAATAGAAATAGGCTTGTAAATTTACTAAATCAAATCTGTATGCATCAAAAACAAATTCTCTAGATTCAGGATTATAATTTTGCATTATTTTCTTAAAAGTTATATATATTTTCACCATACTACGAAGCATTTATCTTTTTTCAATTTTTAATTTGTTATTTTTTTATTTTTTTATATAATCGCTTACGTAATTTCTGGTGTATTTTTCCGGATAACTACAATATTTTAAAATATAAAAATACCTATTATGGCTGTTACTAAAGACGTAAAACAACAAATTGTTAAAGATTTCGGAGCTAAAGCTGGTGATACTGGTACTACTTGAGTACAAATTGCAATCTTAACTGCATAAATTGAAAACTTAAAAGATCACTTACTTATCCATAAAAAAGATAATCATTCAAGAAGAGGTATTCTAAAAATGGTTGCTAAAAGAAGAAAATTACTTTCTTATTTAAAAGCTACTGATGCTGATAAATATACTTCAATTTTAGAAAAACTTTCATTAAGAAAATAATCCAACAAAAAGTAATATTAAAATTAATATTACTTTTTTTATGCATATAAAATATATAGAATAAAAAAGAATCTGATTCATAAATCAGATTCTTTTTTATTCTTCTAGCATTGATGTCCTATAGTTAATTAAGTCATTTTCAAAAGTCATTTGAATCCTCCCCATAAATCTATCAATTATTAAATAGTCATGATTAGGTACTTTTAACTTTAAATCAAAAGACATATACATATTTCATAATTTTTTAGAATTTATTTCATCAATATGAATTTCCATTGAAAAAATTATTTCTGTTAAAATTTTTAAAATTCATATTTTATTTTTAAACACAACATTTACATAATAACCAGATTCTTCTTTTTCATTTCATTGAAGATATGCTGATTGTAATCTATCTTTATTCACTCATTTTAAGATTTTACAATCTCTTCTATGAATAGTAAATTTTGATTTACCATTAATATGAGCAACAATTTCTAATGGTAAATTTCTTCTACAACAATAACAACGCTTATATTCTAAATCTTTTTCTCATCAAATAATTATTATTTTCTTTTCTATATCATATTGAGTTGATTCTTCTAATCTATCAATTTTTATATCAACTTCTAATGGTTTCTCAGATATTTTTTCTTCAATATCTAATTTTATTTTATTTGTCTTAACTATTCTTCTGATAAGAATATTCGGATTCATACTCAGATTTCAAACTTGTTCTAATAACTGCCAACGTTCTTCTAAACTATAAACTCTTCCTGATAAATTTCTCAAAATAGACAATTCTTTATCCAACCTAGTTATTCCAAACTTTAATAAATACTTATTCATGATTTCTTTTCATCTTTCTCTATGGTTGTCTTTATCTTCTCTTTTTAAGAATGCTTTAATAGAATTTTTTGCTTTTGTAGTTTTAACAAAACTTATCCAGAATGGATTCGGTCTTTTATTTTTATCAACTATTATCTCTACCCTATCTCAATTACGTAATTCCTTATCTAATGGATATACCTTTTCATTTACTCTTGCTATACTTATATGATCTCATAAATCTGTATGAAGATAATAAGCAAAATCAATAGCAGTAGAACCATGAGGTAAATTAATTAGGTCTCAATTTGGAGAAAAAACAAAAATTCTATGTTTAAATATATCAATTTTCAATGATCACATCATATCATTATCTTCTAAGTTTTGAGCTATTTCTTTCAGCTCTCTTACCCAATTTACATCTTGAGAAATAACCGAACCTCTTTCTTTATATTCAAAATGTGCAGCGACTCAGATATCTGAATAATGCTTCATTTCATAAGTTTTAATTTGGATTTCTGTTGGTTGTTTTCTATGCTCTTTCAATAATCATACTACAGTTGTATGAATACTTTTATATCAATTAGGTTTTGGTAGAGCTATATAATCTTTAAATCTGTAAGGTAATGGTGACCATTTATTATGTATTAACCCTAATGTTTTATAACAATCCGATAAATCCTGTACTATAATACGTATTCCAAAAATATCATATAAATTATTTACATCAGTGAGTCATTTTTTTTGTAATTTTTTAAATATTGAATAGATAGATTTAACACGGTAATCAATTTCAATATTTTGAATATCAGCTCAAATAACTTTAATTATTTCAGCTTTTGCATTCTTCATAAATGCATCTCTCGATACTTCCAAAGATTTTAATTGTTTTGATATACTGCGATAATCTTTTTGCTCTAATATTTTAAAACATTCTTCATCAAGTGAATTTTTTAAATTATATAATCATAAACGATCAGCAATAGGAGAAAATATATTTAATGTTTCCAATGCTATTTTTTCTCTTTTTTCAGGTTTAGGATGATATTTTAATGTTTGCATATTATGTAAACGGTCTGAAAGTTTAATAAATATTACTCTCAAATCTTCAGCCATAGCAATAAACATTTTTCTCAAACTTCCAATTTCACGTTCTTTTCATTTATATCTTACATGTCATAATTTTGCTAGTCATTCACACAAAAATGCAACTTCATCTCAAAAAGAATCAAAAATATCTTGTTTAGTTAAAGGTGTATCTTCTATTACATCATGTAATAAACATGCTTGAATACTATGAATATCTGGTTGTAACGTAAGTAATATAATAGTTGCTTCAACTGGATGAATAATATATGGATCTCCTGATTTTCTCATTTGTCATTCATGAGCATCCCTAGCATAAATATAAGCTTTCCAAATTTCTCCATGAATAAAAGCAGGTGTCACACCTGTCATATATTTTTCTACATCTTTTATGAGATTTTCTACTTTTTTATCAATTTTACTATATAACATAATCAATAACTTAAAGATATTTAAAACTATTATACAATTAGCTCGACTAAAAAGCAATACAAAATTTTAATTAAAAAGCATTAATTCTTTACATAGACCGAAAAAAAAATATTATAAAAGTACTTTTAATTAAAAAATCAAAGTAAACATATGAAATTTACACAAAATAAAGCTTTCACACTTGTGGAACTACTCGTGGTAATTACTATTCTCGCTATTATTTCAGTTGTAGCTTACCAAAATTTTGGTGGTGCTGTTGATAAAGCTGTTTCTGGTAGAAAAATAGGTGATGTTGCTACTATAGAAAGCTCATTAATGCAGTATAAGGCAGATAAAAACTTTTATCCTAAAGTAGGTGAATTTTCAGCTACGAATCAATGGTGATATACTGGATCTATTGACGCAACTATATCAAATCCAATTAGAGTTACATATGATGGTGATAGTATTACATCTGTTTTAGCTTCAAGTGGTGGTGGAAAAATTTATGGTTCAGGTGCAATTAGTCAAATTGGTGCTAAATGAACAATTTGAAAAGATCAACTTGGAAAATATTTATCAAAAGATTTATATGATCCAGAAGTATGAGATATAAAGGTAGGTGCTTGAGAAATGATAGATCAATGAATTGGTAGATACGTATACTCAGTTTCAAGAAAATCATTTAACTGGGCTACTAATAATCAAGAAGGTCAATATTATAATATTGCAATGACTCTCAAAGAAGAATGAGGTGAAAACTATATTACAAAAATAGTATGAGACTATGATTCAGCTAATTTCACTAATCCAGCAGATTACCCTGAAACATTAATTTGAAGTGCTGCTCCAGCTTTAACTAATGTTTTATTAAATGAATCAGTACAAGATGCTGCTAGTTCATCATCAGACTACTGAATACCATATGCTGTAACAGATTTTGCTCAATAAAATAAGAAATAAAAAAATCCCATTTGGGATTTTTTTATTTCTTATTTTTCTAAGATAGTGATAAAATTACGATCATTTTCAAATAATTTATTTTCAATAATTTTAAATCAAATTTCTTTTGATAATAATTCTAATTCTGATAATGAAAAACAATGATAATATCTATCATTTCAGGCAAGTTTAATATTAAAATCTACACTTCAATATTTATTCTCAGAATTTTCTATTTCAGCTTCTGAATATCTTTTTTTATTAAGTTCTGAATTAAGAGCCCAGTTTGTCATATAAACTTTTCATCATTTTTCTAATAAATCATATGTTTTAGATAAAACTGTTGTTCTATCATCTATATTTTGTAAATGATGAAATGATGCATAAAAAAATATATCAGTATATCCTGCATCAAACTTATTTAGATCTAACATATTTAACTCTTGAAAATTAAATTCACTATAATCTTTTCTAGCCTCTTCTAGTAATCCAGATGATAAGTCAGCTCCAGTATAATTATTTTTATTAATTTTTTCTCAGAAAATATTAATTAATTCTCATAAAAAACGTCAGTTTCAACATCATACATCTAATATATTAGTTTCATCTGAGAGTATTAATTTTTGTAAAAAGTATTCCATTTCTAACCATTTCATGTTTTTACGTGATTTTGAAAATGTTTTTGCAAAATTATTATAATCTACCATTATTTATTATTAAATATTAGAATAAAAAAGAGGTTTCCCTCTTTTTTAATTACATTTTTTCTGGCATATCAATTCATAATAAACCAAATGTTTCTTTTAAAGTTTCTGAAAATAAAGAAACTAATTGTAAACGAATCATTTTTTTAGATTCATCGTCTTCATTGAGTATATGTACTGCATTATAAAAACTACTGAATGCTTTTGTAAGAGTAAAAGCATATTTACAAATATTATGAGGCATATTATTTTCAGTAGTCTTTAATAAAGCTTCTTTATAAGTTCATAGTATTTTTACTAATTCAACTTCTTCAGGAGTTTCAAAGTTTCCAATTACTTCTGATGATATTTCTTTTCCATATTTTTCTAAAATTCTTCTAGCTCTCACGTAAGCGTATTGAATATATGGTCCTGAGTTACCTTCAAATGTCATAAACTCATCCCAATCGAATATCATATCAGTTTCGCGTGATTTTTTTAAATGACCATATTTAATAGCTCATACTCCTATTATTTTTGATAGTTCATTTAATTCTACATCATCAATATCATCTCTTTTTTCTAATATTATTTTCTTAGCTCTATCACTTGCTTCATCTAAGAGCTTGTCTAATTTAATAATATTTCATTTTCTTGAAGAGAAAGGTCAATCTTTTCATGATATAAATCAATTATATGCATGAAATAATTCAGTAGTATTTTTTTCATTTCTTTCAAACGATAACCAACCTGCTTGTTTCGCAATTTCAAATGCTTGTTGAAAATGCAATTGTTGACGAACATCTACAAAATACAGTATTTTTTCTGGTGACCAATTTTGCATTCTATATTTAATTGAAGCTAAATCGCTGGCTAAATAACCATGAGTTCCATCTCTTTTTTGTAAGATACAAGAAGATAATTTCGTTTCATCAGGAAAAACAACTCCTACAGAATTATCTTCATTTTTAATAGCAATTCATTTTTCTACGAGTTCATTAACAATTGTATGCATGTCATCTCTCAAATCAGGATAGTCTTCCATTTTAGCTAATCCTAAACCTTCATAAAAACTTTCTCAAATATTATACTGTGGAAATACATTTAATCTATTTAGTTGTTTATTCATAGCTTCAATAGAATAAGATGTGAACTCAGCCCATATTTTTTTAGATTCTTCATTTCATTCTGAAAGAAGTTTAAATTCATCTCTTGTTTTTTGATCTAATTCTGGATTTTCTTTCACTTCTGCAGTTATTTTAACATACAGTTCTAATAAATAATCTACTGCATTTTCTGAAAGCCTAGATTTATCTCACCACAGTTTATACGCTGTTATGAGTTTTCAGAATATTATTCACCAATCTCAGATATGACTATCGGAAATAATATTATATCATAATTTATTATAGATATTTATCATTGTTTGACCTATATTTGGTGTACACATATGTCCAATATGAAGGGGTTTTCACACACAGGTACCTATATAATCTACAACCACAGTTTCATTGTCTGATATTTTTGGTGATAAGAAATTTTTCTTGTCTAAGAACATTCATTTGAATACTTCAGTAAAAATAGTTTTTGATATTTTTAAATTAATATATGGTCATGCAGCACTAACTCATTCTATTAATTCTTCAGATTCTAATATTTTGACTAATTCTCCTGCTATAATAGCTGGATTTTTTCTTGTATCTTTTGATAAAATAAAACAACCAAAAGCAAAATCTCATAGATCTTTTTTCGGTGGAAATTCTAATTTTATTTCAGATAATTCTATTTGATATTCTTCTTTAATAACTTTTTGCAATAATGCTATGATTTTTTTTTCCATTTTTTAAATACATATTTGTAAAATTCCTGCAGATTATACAGAAAATTACTGAAAAATAAAGATAAAATCACATCCGAAAATATAATTATCATATATTTTTATGCAATAAATTATAAATTTGACAAAATATTATATATTTTCATAATATTATATATAAAATATATAACTCAAATATAACATAATGGATATTTTTCAAGAAAATCAACATAATAAATTATTCAACACTCCAATCTATAATTCTAGTAATAATTATTTACAGAAGATAACAAAACTACTTAATACACATAGAATAGT
>JAWUYB010000055.1:0-9307 GCA_034111025.1 Candidatus Altimarinota bacterium
TCTGCTGTTGATGCCTTAACTTCTGCTGTTGATGCCTTAACTTCTGCTGTTGATGCCTTAACTTCTGCTCTTGATGCCTTAACTTCTGCTCTTGATGCCTTAACTGTATTTTCTTTAGTATCAATGTTTTTAGTATATTGAGTTTCTAATTCAACGTATTTATTATCTAAAATAGTTACTATATCATTTGATACTGATTGTTTCAATCAATCAATCTGTTTTTTATAATATTCAATTGAATCTTGTGATAGATAATCATCAATTACCAAAGCCTGTAATTCGCTTACTTCTTGAGATTCTATAATTTTAGCATTATCTAAGATAAAATTATTTCAAATAAAATCTTCTAAATCATCACTAGAAATAACTTGAGCATTTAAGTCATCTTCTTCCATAAAATTCGTATTCACATTATAATCAATAATTGATGATTTTAATACATTTATTGATATAGAACTTAAAATAGAATAAAATTTTTCTTCTCAATTATCTGGAAGTTTATGAACATAATCAATTAATTCTTTTTTTGGTAATATAGATGATATATCGTTATTATCTAATAATTCAATACCTTGTATATCTCTATCAAATTCTTGTTGTAAATCAATTAAACTTAATTTAGTAAGCTCTTGATTATCTCTATTTAAAGAATTAAAAGAATTATGAAGTTCATCTAACTCTTGTAATGCTTGTTCCAGAAAATCTGGATCAGTAATAGTCTCAGAAAGTTCTGTTTTTTTTGCTTCATAATCAAATAATTCATTTAGTCCTAATTCTTGTTCAGAATTATTATTTTGTAATCATTCTGATTCTAGATTTATTACTTCGGGTGATGGTCAGTTTGTTAATCAAGCCATAATATTTATTTTTATTTTTATTTATATTTATTGTACCATAAATATATTATAAAAACAAAAAACATGCTATTTCTAACATGTTTTTTATAAACTAATTATTATTAGCTATTTTTATTTTTTCTCACACTTTATTTAATCTTTCATATTCTTTGTTATGTTTTTTATCTTGTGCTATTATTTGATTATCTTGTGCTATTATTTGTCTATTTCTTTGAATATTTTCTTGTAATCTTGCTAATTCAGCTTTATCTTCAACACTCATTTCATATTCGTAATTATCTGCTTGTTGTGTAATAAGTCTTCATATTTTAGCAAAATTTGTTCATTCAAGTAAAGGTACTTTTTTAATTAATCCTTGTAATCTTGAATTTGATTGTCATTGATTATTTTCAATATCTTGATAAACTTGTAAAATTCTTCCAACAAATTGTTGTTTATCTTTATCTGATAATGATTGTCCTATCTCTTGACTTCAAATATTAAATAATTGTAGCATACTTGATTGAAGATTTTCAGGAAGTGCTGATAATTTTTTTTCAAATTTTGTTATTAATTTTTCTTTTCCAAAGTATGATAAATATTCTTCTTGAACATCAACATAATCAACACTTTCAGCAGCTTCAACAACTGAAATATCATTTAACTGATCAACTATAGCTAACATACTATTAATTTGTTCAGTAGTGATAAATTGATTTCATTCTACATCTTTTGTAGCTAGAAAATCCATAAAATTTTGAGACATATCAGGAATTGCATAAAACACTCCATCTCATCTATCTATTATTTTAGGTTTACTTCCTTTCAGTAAATTTTCAATATATGCTAACTCTGTAATGATATTCAAATTGTATTTTGAAATAGTCCCATTTGATATTTCTAATGGTTGTTTTATTTCAGTATTAACATTTGGAATAGATAATTGACGTGTAGCAAATGATGAAATACCTGTAACGATATGTTCTAGCTTGTTACGTGACATATTATCTGGTAAATCTCATCCTGTATGATTGATTTTTGCATTTAAGAAAACAGTATTTAACACACGGAAATATAATTCCTTATCTCTATCATTCATACTATCAAATGATATAAGTTTTTGTTCCCATCTATCAACTGTTTGTCCATCTTTTCATGGTTCACAAGGTGTTTCAAGTCATACATGATTTGAAGTATAAAATGATGATACATCATATATATTTGAGAAACTACCTGGATGATTTTCAGTAACTGTTGTTGTTTGTTCTCAATGAAGATACATTTTATCTTCAAAATCATAATTAGAAACGATAGATAAATCTGATAAGTTATATTGAGTTAACTCTGGTTGTTCATCTCTTTCTAATGTTTTAGCTATTTGTTTTCCATCAAAATTTTGAATTGAAATAACATCTGTATTAATATTTCTTTCACAATTATCTATAACTAAACTAGATTTATTATTTTCTAGTAGAGGATTTTTTACTTCTTCTAAAACTTGTTGAGCCTGAACTTGCGTCATTAAAGATAGTCATGCAATAGCAGCGACATATTTTGGTGATTTTTTAAGAGTAGAATTAGTTTCTACACTTTGATTTATTTCATTAATATTTTTTTCTGACATAGTCTAGTGTTTAAAAATATTTTATTTAATACCACGTTTTAACACGCAATACTAAGTCATATAAATTATATTTATATAAATAACGAAGTCAAATAGTTTTGTGTACCGATAATGGCTATTTTAAAAGACGTCTGAATATATTCAAACGTCTTTTGAGTTTTTAACATAAAAAAACTGTTTTTTGTATAAGAAATTGGGACAATAATATTATACAGCATGCCTTAAATAGCTAATTTCTTTTGTATAATCACTATAAGCTACTTGTGCTTTATTTCATGCAACTCAATCATAATAACTTTTTCAAGTAGCATCTTTAGGAAAACCAGCCCATGTTCAAGCTATTTTAACTTCAAAATCTTTTTGAGATATTTTTCATGCTTGAAACTCACTTAATCCTGATTCTTTCATCTTAATCATTGCAATTTTATCTTGAAAATCTATATCCACTTTTTGATCTAAAGAAAATCCAAAACGATCAATATAATCTTCTAATGTTTCTATATTAAATTGATATTTTCCTATAGGTGTGTGTCATTGAGCAGCTAGTAAAGTATTTTTTTGATAGTATAAAACTTCTCTTAATTTCATCGAAGTTATCTTTATTTCAGATTGACTTCAATTCCCGAAAATTGCATCATAATTACCTTGTGTTCCTTCAGCTTGAGAAATAAAATCTAGAAATCTCTTATAAGATCATATTTCTATATTTTCATAGTCAATAGATTCCATACTTGTTTTATTCCCCATTCTATCTGTAAGTTCCTCTTTATCATTTTCAGTTAAATTATTTTTATCTATAGTCTTTTCATCCATGTTCATATATCCAATTTCTCTATCTACCTGAGTAAGGAAATCTTCATATTTTCATGAATCTATTTTTGAAGTATCAGAAGTTCCAAAAAATGCTGAAAAGAATTTTAAAACAAGTTCTGGGTCGATTCATTTTGATGCTCACATAGAAAGTAATTCTCTATTTTCATCTTTAATAATAGAACCTGAATTTTTTAATTTATCTGCTGATTCTTGTTCTAATTCTTCTATAGCTTCTTCATCTCTTAATTCTCAAATAGTAATTTGTGTTTTATCATGAATTTTTAGTCTCTTTCCATCAGATGCAAAAAACTCTCATGAAATAGATTCTCTTGAATATTCTTTTCCATCAGATGTTGTGAGTATAGAAACACTAGCAGGTAAGACTTGTCCAGCTGTTGTCAGTAAATATAATCTATCATTTCTTTTTTCAGAAGTAAATGAAAAATTGAACTCAATTTTTGTATTTTCTGAAATTTCTGAAGAATCAATATTTGGATCAGTTAGATGCTTCAATCTATCTGCATGTTCAACTTTAGTTAAAAAATCTGCATGAGATATTTTTTGCATATCTTTTGTCAGTAATTTTAATTCATCTTGAGTTTCTTTAACTAATTCCTGTTTTCTCTCAACTGGTAGAGGAATAATATTAGCAGTTTCAGTTGATTTTTCTAATTCTCATCCTGATGGAGTATTAAAATTGTTAGACATAAATATTTATTATTAGTAATTTATAATATTTTATCATAATAATATATTAAACACAAAAAAAGAACGATTATAGGTCGTTCTTTTTTACACTAATTCAAAATCTATTTTTCTTTCATCTTCATTTATACCTCTTACCGTTATTTCAACTGAATCTCAGATAGTATATTTCATACCTGTTATTTGATTTTCAAGTGTCATAACATCTACATCAAAGATGAAATCTTGTTTTCCAAATCTATCATTGAGTTCAACAAATCATTCGATTGTGTTTTCTAATTCTACGAATATTCCAGAACCAATAACACCTCCAACTACTCATTTAAATGTTTCTCACTTATGTTGTTGCATATATTTACAAGCCATAAGATCTCTCACTTTGTATTCTAGTTTTTCAGCTTTTACTTCTGATTCTGAAGATTTTTTCGCTACTCTATCTAATATTAGATCATAATGTTTTTTTCTATTATCATCAAATTTTCTATTGATTTTTTCTTTAATAATTCTATGTATTTGAAGATCAGGATACCTACGAATTGGACTCGTGAAATGACTGTAATAATCGAGAGCTAAACCAAAATGTCCTTCAGCATCTGGTGAATATTTTGCTTTTGTCAGACTTCTTAGAATCATACGAGAAAGTAATTTTTCTCTTTTATCTCATTTCACTTCGTCTAATATTTTTTGAATATCTTTTGGTTTGATTTTTTTCCCTGCGGGTAGGTGATATCCATATTTTGCAATAGATTCAACTAATTTAGCAGCATCATCTTCAGCTGGTTCAGGATGAACTCTGTATAAGAATGGAAGATCTTGATATTTTCTTGAAACAGCTTCATTTGCTACTATCATAAATTCTTCAATAATTTTCATTGAAGCATGCCTAGTATATTGTGTAAATGCAATAGGATTGTCATTATCATCTAATTCAATTTTTGTTTCTGGGAAATTGAATTCTAATACACCTACTTCTTTTTTATAACTCGCTATAATTGCTCTGAGCTTTTCAGAATTTTTGAGCATATCAACAAGTTTTTTTGATATTTTTCCACCAAACATGAGTTCATTTCATAAAGAAAGTGTTTCCATATCTCAGATTCTCAGAATTTGATCTACTTCTTTATAAGTCATTCTAAAATCTGACTTTGTAACTGTTTCAAATACTCTCGTTACTTGAATATGTCATGCTGTATTTATTTCTATTTCAGCTGAAAGAGTGAGTTTATCTTCGTTTGGATTTAAACTACATAGTCCATTTGATAATGCTTCTGGTAACATTGGGATTACCTTATTTACCAAGTATGTAGATGTTCCTCTACGACGTGCTTCTTTATCAATAGCATGATCATCTCTCACATAATGAGCAACATCAGCTATATGAACATAGAGCTTATACCCTCATTTTTCCATTTTTTCTACAGATATTGCATCATCTAAATCTTTAGAATCAGCTCCATCAATAGTGATAGTAAATAAATCTCTCATGTCTTTTCTCTTAGAAATATCACGATCAGTTATTTGTTTTGTTAACTTAGTAACTTCATCTATTACCGCTCATCAGAAGTTAATTCTTGTACCTGATTCTAGAGCTAATCCCATGATATCAACACCCTTGTCTCCTGGTTTTCCGAGTACTTGAACTACTTTCCCTTCTGGTGATCTCCCTTCCCATCTCATTATCTCTACTGCTACAATATCTCAATCTTTTGCATCCATTGATAATTTACCAGCAACGAAGATATCTTTTTTAATATTTTTATCTTTTGGTAATACAAAACCAAAATTTCATGATGAAGTATAGGTTCCAATAACTGGTTCTTTTCTATGAGCTATAATTTGTTTAATTACTGCTTCTTTTTTTCCATTAAATTCTTTTACTGTAGCCAGAACTTTATCTCAAGCCATAGCGTTAAGTGAATTTCTACCAAAAACATAAAATCATTTTTTTTCGATTCCATTTTCTGTTTTAATTTCTGTATCTACAAAACCAAAGTCTCATTTTCAAGGAGCATAAATACCAATTATATCATCTGGTCATGCAACCATTCTTTCTACTGGTTTTCCTTCTGAATGTCTTTTCTTTTTATAATCTCTTGCTTTACTTGTATTCTTATCTTTTCTTTCAGATTTATAGAATTTTTTTTCTGTTTTTTCCTTTTTCTTAGCCCTAAAACCACTTGTTATTTCTTCCATTATTTTTATATAGAAAATATTTGATTTTATTGTACTGTTAAGATATTTTTTTGCAAAACTTAAGCAAGTAAATAAAAATATTGATTTTCAGTGTTTTTTCAATATATTTCTACACGCACAAAGATATTCCATGCCTGGATGGTGGAATTGGTAGACACGAGGGACTCAAAATCCCTTTTCTTCGGAAGTGAGGGTTCGATTCCCTTTCCAGGTACCATAAGCAACTTTTAGAATCAAAAGGTTCAGTATTTTCTTTACTGATGCCTTTTTTTATTGGTTCTACCCCTTTTAATTCTCATTTTAAATTCTTAACTCATTCCTGTATAATTTTAAACCATGGTTTAAGCTCTAAAGCTATTTTTCAATCTTTTAATACAAAGTTATTACCTAAAGTTGAAAATATGCTTTTTTTTGTTTCTAAATCTCAGTTAATAAATGATTGTCTAGCCTTAGATGAAAATTCAAAAGCTTCTAATGTAAAATCTAAGACTTCTTTACCTTTAGTATTTATATTATCTCGTTGGTCTTTTAATTTTAATATAATGTATTTTAATTCCTGTTTTTTACTTTTATATTCTTCCTCGCTTATTAACTCCTTTAATAATAAATCTGTTAATCTTTTTAATTGTTTTTCTTCAAAAAGTATTGTTTTATCTATATTTTCAGCCTTTTTTATAACTTCATTTATCTCATTATGACAAGTCCCCCTATATTTAGACACACAGTTAATTAAAAATTTGTAAAATATAATACTAGTAAATATAATACACAAGAATAATTCAAAATTTAATGCTACTATTAGCCATAAACTTATTGGACATATACCAAGAATTAATTATATTTAAAAGAAAATATAATTAAGAAAAAAATATGGCTCAATTATTTAAGAAAAATATAGTTAAAGAACAACTAGAAAACTTTAAAATAGCTAATTTTGAAGAAAAACTAGAAGTAGTAAAAAAATGGCATGATTATTATCATAATTGAACTTTAAAAACTGATAAAGAAATATCTGTTGCCCCTTGATTTACTCAGGATTTTTTAGGTGAAATACTTGATTATATTAGAAAACCTGCTGAAAATCACACTTATGATACAGAATATACAATTGCATGACAAAGACCTGATTTTGTTTTAGGTTATTTGAATATAGAAAAGAGTTTTATTATTTGAGAATTAAAAGATGCTAAAACATCTCTTGATGCTCCTCAAAAAAGAGAGTGAAGTGTTACTCCTATTCAACAAGCATTTAAGTATAAATGATGATTAAGAGATAGTTCTTTTGTAATTGTTTCAAACTTTTTTGAAACTAGGTTATATTATGATAATCACTTAGATTTTGAAGTTTGGACTTTGGATGATTTAGTCAATCCTAAAAATAATTATTTCAATTTTAGAAAATTTTATTATTTACTTTGTGAAAAGAATTTAATAGCTAAAAAATGAGATAGTAATACTAAATCATTACTTTCATTAATTAGAATCAAAGAAAAAGAAATTACAAAGCAATTTTATAAAGATTATACTATTCTTAGAAAAGAACTTTTTAAAGATATTGTTTCACATAATTGATGAAAAGATTCAGGTTTAAAATTAGACTTTGCTTTAAATAAAACTCAAAAAATTATAGATAGAATTATATTTATCCATTTTTGTGAAGATTTATGATTATTACCAAATGGTAAACTAAATGAAGTAGTTGAATATTGAGAAAAATCATTAAGTACTACATGGGAGACTCTGCAAAACTTTTTTAGAGCAGTAGATAAAGGGAGTGATAAATTAGGAATACCAGACTGATATAATGGTTGATTATTCCACCATGATGAAGAATTAAGTAATCTAAAAGTTTGAGATGAAATTTGTAAAAAATTTGTAAAACTTTGAGATTATGATTTTGAAGATGATTTATCTGTAAATATTTTAGGTCATATTTTTGAGCAATCTATTTCAGATATTGAAGAATTAAAAGATAAAATTAATAAAGAAGAAGAGGTGAGTCTTTCAAAAAGAAAAAAAGACTGAGTTTTTTATACACCTGAATATATTGTAGACTATATAGTAAAAAATAGTGTTGGTAAAAAGATTGATGATTGGGAAGAGGAATTAAAAGAAAAGCATAAATTAAAAGAAGATATTACAGATAAAAATTATGAAAAAAGAGCCTTATTAGTTTATGAAGAATTACAAAGCAAAGTTCATAATATAAAAGTCATTGACCCAGCTTGTGGTTCATGAGCATTTCTAGTAAAGGTATTTGATTTTCTTCTTGATAAAAATAAAGAGATAGCAAACAAGATTCAAGATTTAAGTTGAACTAATGCTATGAATATGTTTCAAACAGAATCATATTTTAAAGATATTCTTAAAAATAATATTTTCTGAGTAGATTTAAATGAAGAATCAGTAGAAATATCAAAACTTTCATTATGGTTAAAGACTGCCTCAAAAGGGAAAAAACTTGCTAATCTTGATAGTAATATCAAATGTGGTAATAGTTTAATTGATGACAAAGAAATTGCCTGAGAAAAAGCCTTTGTTTGGGAAACTGAATTTAAGGATATTTTTGATGAAGGAGGTTTTGATGTAGTTGTAGGGAATCCTCCTTATTGAGCTCAAATATCTAAAAAAGACCAGGAACACTATATTAATGATTATAAAACAGCTTTTTATAAGTTAGATACATATTCTTTATTCATAGAAAAATCATTAAAATTACTAAAAAAATCTTGATTAAATGCTTTCATTGTTCCATATACATGGTTGTCTATATGACAACATAAAAAATTAAGAGAACTAATACTAGATAATCAAATAAATCAAATAGTAGATTTACCATTAAAGGTTTTTGAAAGTGCTGATTTAGATACAGTTATTTATATTTTATCTAAAAATAATAATAACTTTAAAGATATTAAAATTTATAATATTGAAGAACAAAATTTCATACTAAAATGAGAATTAGATATTAAATATATTCTTAAAAATCCTGATTTAATAATAAATTTAGAAATTAGTAAAATTGATATACAAATACTAGAAAAACTAAAAGTAAATACTTTTATTTTAGATGAAAATTTTAAAATTTCACAAGGTTTAATTCCTTATGATAAATATAGATGACATACTTCTGAAC
>JAWUYB010000056.1:0-16876 GCA_034111025.1 Candidatus Altimarinota bacterium
TAAAATATATTACTTAAAAAAAATTGACTTGTTTTAAAAAACTTATACAGTATATTTACTTGTGCAAAATATGTGCATTTCAAAAATTAACTTAAAATTATGAAAACTATTAACAAGTTTAGATTCTTCTTTTATTACACAGATTACAATATGTAACCAGTGATTTAAAGAGTCAAAAAAATTTAACAGTTTTATAAAGCTTCTTTCAATCGGTTACACACCGAAAGAAAAGAAGTTTTTTTAGTTTTAATAAATACAAAAAAAAAATCAAATAAAGGAAGTTATAATGTCAAGAAATACACACTCTGCTGCACCAACAGTTCAAGAAGTATCGGGTTTTACACAGAAAGTATCACGATTTATTGCTACAGATGGACGTTCAACTATTGTTGAATTATCAGTACAAAAACAAAAATCAGGATTTCAATTATGTGATTTTGAATCTATAGATTCAAGTAAACCTAATGATACTTTTGTTATTGCAAATAGTGATTTAGAAGCTGCACAACACTTTGTGAATATCGACCATGTTGGCTTAGAAATACAAACTATGCTAAATTAATGAAGGAAATTGATTATGTCTATTAGTAGAGCTGAAATAGCTAGTAATACTTCAGTAGCTGAAAACTGGATCTATGATTTGTTAAAAAAATTACAAACTTCAAGTAATAATATATTTGAAGTGATAGGTAATGATGAATATCGCGAAGTTAAAAATGTAGATTTTAATATATATTATACTAAGGGTATTATTACTATAAAGGATGATGCAATTTTTATTCATTCGGATGGTACATACGAGATAAACGGAGAAGAAAATCAATATGTATCACATATGTTTCCTATTTTCTTTGATAACCTTAAAAAATTATTATTAGACTATAAAAATATGTCTGCTAGTAATTCAGGTTTTGTGGAAGCAAAGTAGTATAGATAAAAAAGACCGAGCAATTGCTCGGTCTTTATTTTTGTTTTAATACTTGATATAAAAATACAAAAATAGCATTATATACTCTTTTCAGTCTTTTTGTTTTTTGAGGTCATGTGAATATTCTATAGAACCACTCAATTCATAATCTAGAAAATATCTGAGGAGATCTCTTTTGAAAACCAGTAAAATAATCAAAACTTGAACCGATTCATAGACCAAGTTTGATATTATTACAATATTCCATGATTTCTATAACAGATTGTTCCTGTTTCTTCATTCATAGGGTTGAAAATACTACTTTTGAATCAGATTTTTTTATTTTTTCTAATAGTTCTATT
Source organism: Candidatus Altimarinota bacterium (assembly GCA_034111025.1). Classification (GTDB taxonomy): domain Bacteria; phylum Patescibacteriota; class Gracilibacteria; order BD1-5; family UBA6164; genus CAJXJP01. Next base: position 1,270 of record JAWUYB010000056.1, read on the forward strand.
TTATTAGCAGGATTATAAATAATATAATCAAATTTTAATTCAGGGAATGTTCTTGAAAGTTTTTCAGAGAATATTTTTTGAGAAGCTACTTTATTTAGATCATTTGGTATATAGAGGTCTACTATCGTAATAGATATCTGCTGAGTTTCACAATAGTAGAGTAGGTCTTTTGTAATATTTGATCAACAAATTCTATCTCAATATTTTTCGTACAATTTTTGTTTATTGAAAAATAAGTTAAAAAAATAGAAAGGAGTTTTTAATGCTCTGAGCACGCGAGATTTTTCATCTAACATTTGATAAGCAATATACAATCAAATACCATCAGGAGTAAGTATCGTAGCTTTTTTAAGTAATCCTTCAAATTCTTTATCTGATTGAGTCTTGAGTAATATTTCTGGATTAGGAGTGAATATAATTTCTTGTTTTTCAAACCTGGTAATTTGTTTAAAAAAATCAGTATACTTTAAATTATCAAGTGTGATATTAAAAATTTTAATAATAATAGAATGCTCTAAGAATATATTAAAATAAGTATAAGCACAGAAATAAAAGACGCAAAAAATATTATATTTTTACCTCTTTTTTATACTATTATTTTATATCTAAACTTTTTATCAATTTTATGAAGTCATCTTTTACCTCATCATGTTTTAATGCAAAATTTACTGTTGCTTCTAAAAAACCAATTTTACTTCAAGTATCATATCTTTTTCACTCTATTTCTAGACCATATATATCTTGTTTTTGTCTCATAAGTTCAAATGCATCAGCGAGCCTGATTTCTCAAGTAGATCTTTGTAACTCAGCCTGTTCTAAGTATTGAAAAATATCTGAAGTGAGTATATATTTTCAAACTACTCAGTTTCTTGATTTTGTTTCTCAAGCATCTGGTTTTTCTAAAAATTTATCTACAAGAAATGAAGATCATTCTTGAATTGAAGATTCAATAATACCATATGATGATACATCATTATCACTCACTTTTACTGTTGAAATTATGGGAGCATTTTTTCTTTCAAAAGTTTCTACTAATTGTTGAGCAGCAGATTTATCATGATCAATGATGTCATCTCAAAATAACACCAGAAATGGTTCATCTCATATAAATGATTTTGCTCTGAGTATTGCTTCACCATCTCATCTTGGATATGGTTGTCTTACATAAACTATATTTGCCATATTGTTTAGTCTTTTCAGCTTTTCTAAACTTTCAGTTTTATTATTTGCTTCAAGTTTAGCTTCTAATTCAAAATTTGAATCAAAATGGTCTTCTATGGCTCTTTTTGTTCTTCATGTAATTATGATAATGTCTTCACAACCAGCAGATATAGCTTCTTCTACTAAATATTGCATAACAGGTTTATCTATAATTGGAAACATTTCTTTTGGAAGAGCTTTACTTGCAGGTAAAAAACGAGTTCAAAAACCAGCGGCAGGAATTACACATTTTTTAATTTTTTTCATGACTATTATATAGAGAATATTTGTATTACTTTATTGTAAAATACAACAAATACAAGTCTATTTCTAAATCAAGAATTTCTTATTTATCTTTTGAAAATATTTTTCTATCAGTACAATATAGTTAAATATTTTTAGAGAAAAACAATGAATCAAAATTTTGAAAATAAAAAAATCGCAATCGTATGTGATTGGATAAAGGATTGGGGATGAGCTGAGGTTGTCTTAGAACAAATCCTTGAAGCTTTTCCTCATGCTGATATTTTTACATCTGTTTTTTGGCAACAAGATAATCCTATTTTTGAATGAAAAAAAATAACAACAAGTTTCATACAAAAAATACCATTTTTAAATAAATCACATAAGCTAGCTCTATGACTCAGACCTTTAGCATTTGAAAGTTTTGATTTATCTGCATATGATATTGTTATCAGTTCAACAAGTGCAGAAAGTAAATGAGTGATTACAAAACCTGACTGTTTGCAAATATGTTATTGTCATACTCCTACTAGATATTTTTGGTCACACTATCACGAATATTTGCAAATGATGGAATTCTGAGGGATATTAAATTGGATCTGAAAAATAATTGCTCCAATAAAGATACATAAACTTAGGCAATGGGATTTTTGTGCAGCAAAACGTCCAGATTACTTCATTGCAAATTCAATAAATACTCAATCAAGAATATCAAAATATTATAAAAGAGATTCAGAAGTTATATATCCATGTTTAGATATTGATTCTATTCCATATATTAAAGATAAATGAGATTATTATTTTTATAATTGAAGATGTATACCTTACAAAAAATTTGATTTAATAGTTGATGCATTTAATGAAAATTGAAAAAAAATTATTATAGCAACAAATACTGATAATAATTTATATCAAGAATTGAAAGGTAAATCAAAAAATAATATTCAATGGATTTTGTCTTGAGATTTGAAACAATTAAATCAGTTACACGCTTGAGCTAAAGCATTTTTATTTCCTCCGGAAGAAGATTTTGGATTAGTACCTATAGCTGCTATGGCTTCTGGAACACCAGTTATTGCTTATGGAAAATGATGAGCCTTAGAAACAGTAGTTGAAAATAAAACAGGAATATTTTTTGAAGAACAAACAGTTGAATCATTAAACAAAACAATAGAAATATTTGAAACAATGAAATTTGACTCTCAAGAAATTAGAAAACATGCAGAACAATTTGATAAAGAAGAATTTAAACAAAATTTATATAATTTTATTCAAGCTAAATTAAAAAAATAAAAAACTAAGTTTTAAACTTAGTTTTTATTTTTAAAAATATTTTTGATTAGACCAGATGTTTTTGATTGAATATTTGTAGATTTATTATTTCAATCATTAGATTTTATCTTGCATATAACTATATTTTGAATAATTTCATAATCTTCAATAATATCTGATTGTAAAAAATTAGTTAATTCTTGATTTAAGTTTCATTCAGCATTAACTTCTCAGATAACTTGATATCAATCTATTTTTTTTTCTTCCAATTGTATATTTAAATCACTATTTATTTGAGTAATCGGGAATACTTTATTTGCTTCACTAATTCAAGACGTATTTCATAAAATCCATGAAATTGAAACTATACCATCAGAATCGATAGTATATTCTCATCATACTGTGTTATTTTTTATTTCTACACTATTAATCATATTATATTTTTTATTTATAAACATTATTATTATAACATAAAATATTTATTAGATCAAATCTCATAAAAATATTATTTCTTTTGATTATTTTTACAAAAATATCATACTATTATTATTAAAAAATAATACTAATGATGAAATTTTTAGAACAAACAAAAACATTTACTGAAGATAATCTTATTTCACTCAATGATGCAGTTTTAGCTGCCTTAGAATTATTTCAAACTGTTGATATTAAAAAATGAAATTTTTCAAAATTGAAAAGACCACTTATCGCTAGCTCTTGAAATGCTATAGTCACAGCAGAAATAATATTTTCATGAATAGATGCTATCTTTTGCGATGAAACAGATTTTGATGAAGCAATTCAAAAAGATATTGATTGAATAATAATTATATCTGCTTCAGGTGAAAAACATGCTCCTATATTTGCTGAAAAAGCACAAAGTAAAACATTGCCAGTTTTTTTACTCACATGTTCTCAAAATTCATCAGCTGAAAAAATAGTATGAGAAAAAAATACAACTATTACTCCAAAAAATAGGGAACCATATACTTATAATACTTCTACTTATATGGGATGGGTATTAGCTAATACTTGAGAAAATCCAAAAAAATATTTGAATATATTCAAAATGATTAAAAGTAATCTTAGACTAAAAAACACTCAATATTGAGTGTTTTTTAGTCTATATTTTTTTGTAATATAAATGATTTTTGTACTTGTTCTTCTGGATTGTAACAATTCAAATATTGATAATATTTTGCATGAATTGATAAAAATTTATCAGTATTATTATAATTTAGATTTAAAGAGGCTATAGGGTTTTGTAATAGTACATCGAGATTCTCTGTGAGGGGAATATTTTCTAAATTATTTCCAGAAAAATTATTTAAACTATTTGTAGAAAAACTGCTAATATTATCAAGGTCATAGCTATATTGCTCTCTTGTTATAAAATCATTAATTAATAAGTTATTTCATGAAATACTTAGTCAACTAGGATAATTTAATCAAGTAATAAGAGTCGATAAAGTTGTAAACTCTAAATTATTTACTATTCAATCTCATTGAGTGAAATAAGCAAATGTATCAATATATCTTGAAGTAGCATTATTAAATAGTGTAATATTTACCAGTTGGTTTGTTCATAATGGAAATATAGGAGAAATATTTTGAAGTGTTATATTATATAAATTATTAGTGTTAAATCTATTATATAAATTTCAGTTATGAATTTGATGTGTTCACGTATTTGTATTAGAACATGTAATAATATTTCTTTCAGGGCTTGTTCCATTCAATGAATATGTATTAGATGGATTACATCATGGTATGAATCAATTTGTTATAGGTTCAGAAATATTGCTAAAATCACTAAAATAATACTCTATAGTATTTCATATTGTTTGAGTATAACCAACTCAATTATTAATATTATTAAAACTAAAATCTAATAAAATAACAGGATCTAAATTTCATATAAAATCTGGAAATTCAATATTTATATGAGAGATAGAATTTATAGTTTCAATTGGATTAAATGATATAGATAGTGGAGGATTTGTTAATAATATTTCTCAAGAAAGTTGTAATATTTCTCATTTTCAACTATTGGCTATATATAATATATTTTTTGTAGTATTATATGCTAATCAGGTAGGTTCATGTATTCAATCATTTTGATCTAAAATCAAATAAACGTTATTATCTTTATAGAATAAAATACGATTATTTAGTGTGTCACTTAAAAAGAATCATCACTCTGCTAATACTATAGCTGTGGGATTATTTAATCTTGTTTTTAATCAACTATCATTGTTTAATAATTCATGTCAAAATACTTTTCATCAGATAATAACTACACCATTTTCTAAAACTTGATGATTTTTAGTATCAACAGTGTAATTAGTTGATCAACTCATAACTGTTTGTGTAAGAATTTCTCAAAAGTTGTTAAATATATCCTCTCCTATTTCCTCATGAGGAATAAATGACTTCCAAGTTAAATAATCTAAGTTTGAAAATTCACTATCATTACTACAGTAAATTCATGACTGATTTGTAATTCATAAATATCAAAAACCACCCTTATCTATAGAGGGTTTAATTTTAAATATTGCTCATGATTGTGAGTGAAATATATATCATCAACTACTTTCAATATGTTCAAAACCATTATAAAAATCACTTACTGTTTCGCTCAGTAGTGAATTTTTTTTCATAATATTTTGTTGTTTTAGAATATTTTGCATACCTGAACTAACAAGCATTCACACACTTGTCATCAATAACATAGATATAGTTATTCATACTATTAATTCAACGAGAGTAAAAGCATTTTTTGAATACATATTATAGTGTTAATAAATATTTATCTATAACGTATTTTGCATTCACATTATTTTTTTCTATACCTTGTATATCAGATTCTATTTCAGATAATTTATCTATAAATATAAAATTTTTTTTAGCAAAATATATTATATTTTTTAAAAATTCAATATATTCGGTTTTTTCTACTTTAGTTTTGTAAAAATAATTTAATGCTTGAGTATTATTTCATTGAGATATTTCTCAAATTAATGATTGAAAATAAAGATTTTCTTTTTTATGAATAGTTCCCCCTAGTTGAAATGTTTGTACTCTTGATAATATTGTTTCTAAAACTCAACTTTCAGAGTTATTAGTCAGAAAAATAATGTTATGTTTTCCAGGTTCTTCAAAAAACTTTAAACAACTATTTCAAGATTGAATAGTAAAACGAGAGATATTTTCAATAAGAAAAATTTGAATAGGGTAACCAGGAAGAGTATGAGATGGAATAACAAAATTTTTAATTTCAGCAATTTTAATTTTTTCTCAATTATCATCTAATTTATAGAGATAAGAAATAGGTATATTTTTTTCTTGTAGTATTTGTTGAGCAAATTGAAAAATTTCAGCATTGAGTATTTCCATGTTTTCTCATAAAAATAAACAAGGTGAAATTCATTCATTCTTGTTTATTTGTTTTATTAGAGTATTTGATATTTTATTATTCACCATTTTGTTCAGCTAGTTCAAATAATTCTTCAATTTCATTAAATACTTCACTTAATGCTTCCTCACTTTCTAAATCATTTATTAATTCAGATGTAACTTCAGTTTCAATTTGATTAGAAACTTCTTTTTCAACTTCTCTAACATTAACTGTTTCTGTATTTGAATCATCTCATAAAGAATCTTCTTTGGTATCATTTTTTTCTAAATTATTTTTATCATCATCTTCTTCAATGTTATTTTGATTTTGATCAGTCTCAATATATAATTCTTCTCAATTTATAGGTGTTTCAATAGTTTCTACTTCATCTTTATTCATAAGTGAACATGATGATAATAATAAAGATATTGCTAATAATAATGCTAGGTTTTTCATAGATAAATAGTTATGAATAAATCAATGTAAATATATTAATAATTTTTCTAATTAAAGCAACAATTATAGAGATTTATTTATGATTTAAATAAAAAAATATTTGCATTATATTTAATTATGTATATATAATGTATATGTTTAGTATATAAAATAAAAAGGAGGATGATATCAAAAGTATATTCTATAACTGTAAATGGTTTAGACAGTTCATTAATAGAGGTAGAAGTAGATATAAACCAATGATTACCGAGTTTTACTATAGTAGGATTACCAGATCAAGGTATACAAGAGAGTAAAGAACGTTTGAGATCAGCAATGAAATCAAGCAATTTTAAATTGCCAACATCAAGGATAACAGTAAATTTAGCACCAGCAAATATAAAAAAATCATGACCTTGTTTTGATTTACCAGTAGCAATTGGAATTTTACTTAATCAAGACTATATTGATAAGTCTTATATTCAGGACTCTTTATTCTTGTGAGAATTATCTCTTGATGGGAAATTACGAAAAGTATGATGAGTATTACCCGCAACTATTGGAGCACAAGAAAAAGGTTTTAAGAGAATATTTGTACCACTAGAGAATGCTTTAGAGGCTTCTATAATACCAGATATTGATGTTGTACCTGTAGAAAATTTAGCTGAAATAATAAAGTTTTTAAATAAAGAAAAACCATTAGAAATTGCACCATTATTAGATTTCAAAAAATTGTCTGAGGAAGAAAATTTATTTGAAGATTCTTCAGATTTCAAATATGTACTCTGACAAGAGCACGCAAAAAGAGCATTAGAAATAGCTGCGGCATGAGGACATAATATTCTTATGGATGGTCCTCCTGGGAGTGGTAAAACAATGTTATCGAAAGCATTTGCATCTATATTACCAGATTTAACCATAGATGAAGCAATAGAAGTTTCAAAATTATATAGTATTTCAGGATTACTTGATACTAAAAATCCTATTATAAAAAAAAGACCGTTTCGTACTGTTCATCATACAGCAAGTTCAGTTAGTATCGTTGGTTGATGAAGAAATGCAAAACCGTGAGAAATAAGTTTAGCACATAAGTGAGTATTGTTTTTAGATGAAATATTAGAGTTTCAAAAATCAGTCTTAGAAGTCCTGCGTCAGCCATTAGAAGATGGAAATATAACAGTGAATAGAGTAAACGCTACGTATAAATACCCAGCGAAATTTACCCTTGTATGAGCTATGAATCCTTGTCCATGCGGTTATTTAACTGATCCAGATAAAGAATGTTTATGTAGCTCTAGACAAGTAGATAATTATAGATGAAGATTGTCATGACCTCTAATGGATAGGATAGATATATTTATCGAGGTACCTAAGGTAAAAACACAAAAACTAAAAATATCTGAAGATTATTCAGATACTGAAGATTCTATAACTATTAAATCAAGAGTACAAAAAGCGAAAAATATTCAAATAGATAGATTTAAAGATACTTGAATTACTGCAAACAGTGAAATGACTACGAAAGAAATAAATAAATACTGCAAACTAGACTATAACTCAGATAATATATTAAAACAAGCGGTAGTAAATATGAATCTTTCAGCTAGAGCATATTATAGGATATTAAAATTATCTCGTACAATTGCAGACCTAGTGGGATCGAAAAAAATTACAATAGAACATATAGCAGAAGCATTAAGCTTTAGAAAAAATGAAGAAAAATAATTTAATTATTTATAAATCTTACAATTAATATATAAATGCTAATTATCAATAGATAAACTTCAAAAGTATTGCGAAAAATAAAAAAAGTGCAGTAGGACTCTCGCTTTTTTTATTTTTTCAAGTATAGTATATCAATATAATTTTTACCAGGTTTATATGAAAATAACTATATTAGCTGCAATATGAGCACAAAATTTAGGAGATGAATTGATTCTTAAAAATGAAATTCAATTTTTTAAACGTATGTTTTGAGATAATACAAAATTTTCTATTTTCACATATGATTTAGAAAATCCTTTTATTATATGAAAACACATAAAATATTATGAATATTTTCCATGTAATGCAAGAAAAATAACAAAAATATTTCGTAATATTAAAAATTTTTTTAATTTCTTCATAATTATAAAAAAATCAGATCTAGTAGTTATTTGATGATGAGGTATATTTTTTGATAAAGAAATTTGATGAGTTTCAGACACTCTAAAACAATGGTTATTTAGAGTAAAAGTATGTAATTTTCTCAAGAAAAAAATACGTTTTCACTGAGTAGGTATATGTATTAAAAGAAAAAATAACTTAAGTGTCATAAAGAAAATATTTTCTTGAAAAAATAAAAAAATTTCAGTGAGAGATATATACTCTCATGATTTATTAACATGATTATGAATCAAATCAAAAATAATTGCGGATCCAGTTTTTGGAGATAAATGAAATACTAAGAATGCATTACAAGTAAGTTATTGTTTAGATCAAATACATCCTAAACAATTTCATATTGAAGATATTAAATCTTACAATTTTGAATGAAAAACTGTCGGTCTTTCATTCAGATCAGGGTATTTTTGGGAAGATGATAAAATTATGAAAAATATCATTGAATATATTTTATGAAAAAACTGAAAAATTATTTTCTTACCTACATCTTTTCATAAATTAAATACGGCTGCAAATGATTATTTATATTTAAAAAAGTATGCAGATAGATATAATCTCAAGATAACCAATAGTATGTGAGAAACATATAAATACTTTAGAAATAAAAAGATTGATATGTCATTTTCAATGAGACTACATAGTATTATATTATCTCAAACTTATAATATACCTTATTTAGCAATTTCTTACGCTAAAAAAACAGATGAAATATTGAAAATAATTAAATTAAAATCTAAATAATATAATTTTCATGAATAATAATTTAATATATATTAATAAATACAAATGACGCAATTAAATTTTTTGACATATGATCAAGCAAATAAAATTGCTGAGAATTTTGAAACTCCTGTATACATTTATTCTCAAGATAAATTAGAACAAGCAGCTGATGATTTTTTAGCTTTTCCTAGTGCCTTTGGACACTCAGTTCGTTTTGCAATGAAAGCGAATCCTAATAGGAATATTTTAAAGTTATTTAATCAAAAAGGAATACTTATAGATTGTTCGAGTGAGTATGAAGCGTATAGAGCAATAGCGGCTGGATATAATCCTGAAGATTTACAAATATCTGGTCAAGAAACTCCACTAAACTTAACTGACTTATTAGATAAATGAGTAAAAATCGTTGCTACAAGTTTAAATCAAATTGAATTAATTGGTAAAAATAAACCAGGGACAAAAATAGGTGTGAGAATTAATCCATGAATGAGTTCATGAGCTTTCACTGCAATTTCAACAGGAGGACTCGTTTCGGGTTTTGGTATTTGGCATGAATATATTGACCAAATCAAAGAAACAGCAGTAAAATATAATGTAGAAATTACTAAAGTGCATATACATATTGGATCAGAAAATACTCCAGAATCTTGGGTAAATTCTGCGAATATTTGACTAGATTTTGTGTCACAATTTCCAAATGTAGAAACTCTTGATTTATGAGGATGATTTAAAAAAGCTATTATGCCATATGAGATTGATGCTGACTTACAATCTATTGGAATAGCTGTTTCTGAAAAATTTCAAGAATTTTATGAAAAAACAGGAAGAAAAATACATATTGAAGTTGAACCATGAAAAGCAATGGTAATACATTCATGTATTGTTATAGCACAAGTGGATGATGTTGTTGATACAGGTAAAGATTGATATAAATTTATCAGAACTACAACTGGTATGACTGAAATGCCAAGAGTATCTATGTACTGAGTTCAACAACCTATTTATGTATTAAATAAAGCTATGACACAATCAAAATACGTTGTTATATGACATTGTTGTGAAAGTGGAGATTTACTTACTCCAAAACTATATCATAATGAATCAGTAGAACCTATATTACTCAATGATCCAGAAATAGGTGATACTATTATATTTGAATGAACCGGTGCATATAATTCTTCAATGTCTATGAAAAATTATAATTCATTCCCAGAAGCAGGAGAATTATTACTCAAAAATAATTGAGAAATTGTTGAAATAAGAAAAAGACAAAATTTAGAAGATATTTGGAAAAATGAAATCGAAGTGGTTTAAAAAAAAACCGATTATTCAAATTTTAGTTTATTTTAAATTCAGAAAGTCATTTGTTTATCATTATCTTTAATCTCCCAATCTATAGGAGTATTTCAGTTTCTCTCTAAGATTTCATTTGTTTGTTTAAAACATTGGCTTCATAAAAATCATCTATGTGCTGAAAATGGAGAAGGATGAGAAGTTTCTAAAATAACATGTTTTTGAGTATCTATAAGGATTTTTTTTCATTGAGCAAATGCTCACCAGAGTAAAAAAATAACACCTTCTTTTTCTTTAGAGATAGCTCAGATTATATTGTCTGTAAATTTTTCCCAACCTATTTTTGCATGACTTGCTGGAGTTGCTTCTTCTACTGTTAAAATACTATTCAATAATAATACTCATTGATCAGCCCATGAAGTTAATTCTCAGTGATTTGGAAACTCATATCAATATTCCTCTTTTAACTCTTTATATATATTTCTCAAACTTGGTGGTATTTTCACTCATTTTTGAACTGAAAAACTCAAACCATGTGCTTGATTTTCTCCATGATAAGGATCTTGTCATAAAATAACTACTTTGAGATTAGCGAGACTGGTATGATTAAATGCATTAAAAATATTTTCTTCACTTGGAAATATTTTTTTTCAAAGTCATTTTTCGGCTTCGAGAAATCATTCTATTAATTCAAAATATTCAGAATTAAATTCTTTTTGAATTACAGTGATCCAAGACTTATGGTATATTTTATGCATAATAATTGATAATAAAATTATTTTACTTATAATAATTCAACTTGGAAATAAAACAAGAAATAATAATGGAAATAGAAATAAAAACACAAGAAGATCAATATTATCACGATAGTTTGGAAAATTTTCTCATCGATTTTAAATGGAACAATGAAAAACCTCGTATATTTATGAGATGTTGTTTTCATAATAAAATTGATTTTTTAAATCCTACATTAGATTTTCTATGTAATATGAATGGTTTTGGTGGATGGAAATTAGTATATTTGCTAGAATATTATAATACAAAGTCTATAATTATTTCTGGTGCTAAAGAATACTTAGATGATTTTTATAGAAAAGAAGCGGAAAATCATAGATTAGCTACTGAAAAAAAATGTTTGGAATTTCCAGCATTTAAACAATACATATCTGATAGTTACTCTGATGATCCAAACAACATATTTAAATAATATGTAAGGAATTACTTAGCCAGATTTTCTGGCTTTTTTTATTGCTCAAAATTAATTTGTCAATACAATTCTAGCAGTTAAAATATTATATATTTATACAGAAAATTAACAGAATGAAAAAGAAAGAAAAACAAAAAAATGATAGGGAAGTAAAAATATCTAAACAGATAGTAAACCAACTTCGCAAAGATGGTTTTCCTGATTTATGATTACTATATTCAGAAGAAGCACTTGGTCTGGCTCCTAGAGTATTAGAATCATTACTAAAACAAGAAAAAACAGAATTTGAAGACTTTATTAATATGTCGAATGATAAAATTACATTCGAGAGTTTTGATGATGAAGGTTTATTGGATTACTATTGGTCATTATTAAACCATTACCAAAACGTAAATAATGATGACACTATGAGAAAAATCATAGACGAATTCAGACCAACTTTACAAGATTTTGGTAATTATGTTGCATATAATCAAAATTTATATGAAAAAACAGTATATTGTTATGAAAATACAGAATTAAATGATGATCAAAAGAGATCATTAGAATTAAGAATTAAATGATTTAAAGATAGTGGTATAAATTTAGAGGAAAGTGATAAAGATAAATTGAAAGAACTAAATAAAGATTGAGCAGAATTATCAAATAGTTTTTCTAATAATATATTAGATGATGAAGCAATTTTTGAATATTTAATTGAAGATTTTGAAATAATAAAAGACTTACCAGAAGATGTGTTATGAAAAACTAAAAAAGCAGCAGAGGACAAAGAAAAATCATGATATTTATTCGATGCAGATCCGAGTAGTTATATTGCAATATTAAAATATTGTACAGATAGAAACATTAGAAAAGACTTTGAAAAGAAACAAAATTCTTTTGCTTCAGCATGAAAATTTGATAACAGAGAAAATATTCTAAATATTTTGAAGAATAAAAAAGAAAAATCTAATATTTTAGGTTATAAAAATGCTGCAGAAATGTCATTGAATTCAAAAATGGCAGATTCTCCTGAACAAATATTCGAATTAATTCAATGAATTTCTACACAAGCAAAACAAAAAGCACTCAGTGAAAGAGAAGAATTAAAAAATCATTTTAAACTCGATGAGATAGCTACATATGATAATGGATTTTATTCAAGAAAATATAAAGAAGAAAAATATAATCTTGATGAAAAAGAAATTAAAAAATATTTTGAATTTGAATCTGTTTTAAAATACTTACACAATTTTGTAAAAGATTTTTTATGAATAGAAATGAAAATTCTCAATATTCCTACATATAATGAAGATATAAAAGTATATGAAGTTTCAAGAAACAATGAAAAAATAGCTTATTATTTTTTAGATGCATTTTATAGAAAAGAAAAAAGAGGTTGAGCTTGGGCTGATAATCTCAGAGAAAAATCATTTTATAAATGATCAAATAAATTACCAGTTGTTATAAATTGTTGTAATTTCTTGAAATCAGACACTACTTTATTAGCTATGAGGGATGTTGAGACTTTATTCCATGAATTTGGACATGCTATTCATGAAATGATTTCAGCATCAAAATTATCAGAACTTTCAGGATGTAATATAGAATGGGATTTTGTTGAACTCCCATCTCAATTATTAGAAAACTGGGTTTCTGACAGTGAAAGTCTCGTTAAACTAGCAAAACATCATGAAACGGGGGAAACGATTCCAGAATCAATTGTAAATACTCTAGAAGAGATGAATACTTATATGTCTGGTCATTCTGTCCTTGGACAAAATACATTTGCTTTACTTGATATGCATTTATATGCAGAAGATATACCTGCTGATATAGATGCTCTTGATAAAAAAACACTAGATATCGTAAATAAGTATGGTATTTCTAAAAGAGATATAGATTATAAAATGTACTGTAGTTTTAATCATATATTTGGTGGAGGATATTCAGCATGATATTATAGTTATATGTGGGCTGAGATATTAGAAGCAGATGTATTTGATAGAATAAAAACAGAAGGAATGTTTGATTCTAAAGTTGGTCAAAAATTAGTTGATACACTTATTGGTCAATGAACAAGAAAACCGGCAGCAGAATTATTCAAAGATTTTATGTGAAGAGAAGTTTCTAATGAAGCGTTTATGAAAAGAAAAGGATTATTATAAAATAAAGAAAGATAATATATGAGAAAAGCTATTTTACTTCATGGTTGGGTATGAAATTCTACTAATAATTGGTTCCCATGGGCACAACAAGAATTAATAAATAAATGATTTGAAGTCCATGTACCAGATTTAGTAAATACACAATTACCTGTATTGTCTGAACAATTAGATAATATCTCTGAAATTATTAAAAACTTTCAAGCTGGTGATATTGTTATTTGACACTCACTTGGTTGTCAGCTCGCACTTCATGCGATTCATACATTTCAAATATCTTGAATTAAAGCTATTTTTGTTTGACCAAGTTATCCATGAACGACAGCTGAAATTTGAAAAAAAATTGTATGAGAATCATATGATAAATTAGTAAAATATAATGATGAAAAATTAGAATTTCAAGATCTTTGAAATGAATATATTATCTGCTTATCAGAAACTGACGAATATATAAACTTAGAACATGCCGTAGAATACTATTCTCTTCTTGAAGATGTTGAATTACTAGAGTTTAAAGATAAAGGGCACTTTAATAATGCTGCAAAAGTATTTGAACTCCCAGAAATTTTAGAATATTTTGAATAATAATAATTATGATTTGTGAATCTATTTCAGCACTAGACTTTAATAATGAAATGAATACTCAGGATGTAGTTGTATTTGATGTGAGAACACCAGAAGAACATACAAAGTTTTGAGTTTTACCTAGGGTAGATCTGTATATGAATATGTATGATAACGATTTTTTTGAGCAATTATGAAAACTCGATAAAACTAATAAATATCTCATTTATTGCTGGCATGCAAGTAGAACAGGATTTTTATTAAATTATATGTCAAATTCTGGATTTGAATATATAAAAGATTTAGAGTGAGGTATTGATGCTTGGGTTGAAGCATGATATGAACTTGTGAATAAAGAGACCTAATTTAGGTCTCTTTTAGTTTATATTAAGGGAAGTATCATATAATATATTTGTATAAGTTTATATTATAAGCTTTTGATTATGAATATACAAAAAATTCAACTAGATTGAATAGATATTCCAGTGCATAAATTTTTAGATGATCAAAGAATATTTCTAACAGATGCTTCAATTATATGCTGAGGTTTCCATAATATTATAAACCATGAACATACCTGTTCTGATAGGTTCATAAATAGGTTGCAAATTTTGTATAGTAAAATATATGAAAGATATTTAATAACTCTTTGATTATCTGATAATATAGTAGGGAAACAAGAGATATTAATGTGAATGTGAAAGATATTACAAGATATAGATATGATGAGAAAAGATTGTATACAAGAAAAAACTTAATATTTAAGTTTTTTTTATTTAGTTAAAGAATAATATTAAAAAATAAAAAATTGATTTGACAAGTTTTGAAAAAGTCTTAAATTTATAGTACATTTCTATAATTTAACTACGGGAGGATTAATGGATATGTGTGAAAATTTGCTGACTAGCGGATATTTATATGAATGTAATAGTACATATATTTGGATTTCAGTCGCAATCATAATTT